>SDNM01000301.1 GCA_004524385.1 Promethearchaeota archaeon | reverse complement strand
TTTAAAAATTTCCATTATCAATTCACCCCTTATTCTAAAAGATCAAATTTCCTATGAATAACTTTTACCACATTTGGTAATATATCAAATTGAATTTCTTTTTGTTTCCCAATTATCATTTTTATAATACCTAAAATTGTTGAATAATCAATGTTGTCTATTTTTGGTATTAGTTTATTAAAAATATAATTAATATACAATCCTTCAATCCACCAATATAAATGTTCTTTATTAACACCTATTTCAGATATGAACTTCTTAAGAATATCAATTTCTTTATATCTCTCAACTATTTTTGTAATAAAATCATTAATATCATTTATTTGTACTAAATTGCTAATTTCATTTTTATTAAAAAATAAATAATTTTCTACTAAAAACTGTGATACAAGTTTCTTGTCAATTTTATTTAATAGGCTTCTATATATTATATTCAAGTTATAAACTTCAGTTATACAATCTATATAGAGATTTAAAATTTTTTTTTCTGTTCTGTTAAAGCTTTTTTCCTCTTTTATCAGGTTCTGATAATATAATTGATCTAAAAAAGACTCTAATACGAAAACCTCATTATAGTTTCTGAAATAAAGTATACCCTCTCTAACGGCCTTATAATATCTTGTATTTTTCATTAGTAACTGAATTTCATCTAAATCATTTGCGTCAATCAATCTATTTATAAATTCCTCATTACCAAGCAATTTTTCAACTAAAATATTAATTAATTTAGATTTTTCTTTTCGAGTCATACCTACGATTGTACCTAGAATAATTTGTTTAATATTCATTATCTGAAATTGTAAAAGATAATCTCTTAAAAATAGTCTCATATTCGATGGTGAATAATAGAGAATTTTTCCAATTAATTTTATAAAAGTATGGTATAATGCTTTCTCAATTTCTTCAATTGAATATACTTCAACTTTTATCTTTGGATAATAAGGACGAATATAATCGACAAGTTCTTTAATATCATTTATAAGTCTGACTCTTTTTAGAACATCATCATCCATTATTAATTGCTTTAAAAATTCCAATTTTATGTAAGTATAAGAATATGAAGGGACGACTACACTCGTTAATGATTCACCAAAATTCTTTTTTTTAAAAAAAATGGGTGTTCTAAATGAGAGTCCATAGCAGTACAGCAACTATAAATCCATAAATAGCTAAAGCTTCACACATTGCTATACTTAAAAATTGAATCACAATTGATCCTCCTTCACGTTCTGTTATAGAAGAAATTGCCGCAGTCCCGACTGTTTTTAACGCCCAAGCACTTGAAAATGTAGAGGCACCTACTGCTATCGCTGCTGAGATTGCTACCATCGAAGCCGTCGCAGGATTACTAACTGCACCTTCGCCTTGGGCAGCTACAAATGTAACTAATCCATTTATACTGAAAAGAACTATGAAAATTAAAAATATTTGTAATACAGCTAATGATAGATAAAATTTTATTTTAGGTCTCATTTTTTTCACTCTTTCTGAAATGTTTGAAAATTTTCCATATAATTATAAAAGAATAAGGAAAAATTGCGTAAAAAGATTTCCAAAATTTTTTCATCAAATTGAATATTATCCTAATGCTGAAAAGGGAATAATAAAATTTTAAATAATAACACTAAAATTTAATTAGCTTACTGCGTTTTAATATATGAAAATAGTGAGTTAAAATAGGAAATATACTTGTGACTTTATTTTGAATTTCGACAATTTAGGTATAAGCGTTAAAAATATTAACGCATTAAAGAAACTTGGGATAATAACCCCCACTCCTGTACAAGAAAAAGCAATCCCGCTGATTTTAAAAGGACAAAATGTTATGGCTCAAGCTAAGACAGGTACAGGCAAGACATTGGCCTTTATCATACCAATTATTGAGAAATTAACAAATAAAAATAATGAAGCTCTTATTATAGTTCCCACTAGAGAACTTGCGAAACAGGTTAATCAAGTTGTTAAAGATTTAGGAGATAATAACGTTAAGTCCATGACTATATATGGGGGGGTTTCAATTAACAATCAAATTAAGAAATTAGAGCAAGGTGTTCATCTTATTGTTGGAACACCTGGAAGACTCATAGATTTATGGAAGAGAAGGAAACTAAAATTTAATAATATTAAATTTGTTGTTTTAGACGAAGCAGACAGATTATGGGATATGGGCTTCGCACCAGACGTTAAATATATCTTAAATCAAATTAAAACTAAGTATCTATTTATGTTATTTTCAGCAACTTTAGATTATGATATTAGAAACTTAGTTAAAAAATACTCTGGAAATAAATTTCAATTTCTAAATTTAAGTAGAGATGATTTAACTGTAAAGAGTACTCGACAATATTATTATATGATTGACCGATATGAGCAGAAATTTAAAAGTTTTCTAGAAATTTTAAGAGTAGAGAAGCCAAAACGTGTTCTTGTATTTGTAAATACGAAAAAAACAGGAAGTTGGTTGTATAATAGGTTAAAATCAAAAAATATTGGTTTTAAAATGGGATTAATTTCCGGAAAATTGACACAATTTCAGAGAGAAAAAATCTTAAAAGAATTTAGGGAACGAAAGATAAATATGCTTATTGCTACTGATGTTGCTGCTCGAGGTTTAGACATAGAGAATATTTCTCATGTTTTTAATTATGATATTCCCAAATTCCCTGAAAACTATGTTCACAGAATTGGGCGGACGTCAAGAATGAGAAAAAAAGGGACAGCAATAACATTAGTTATAAAAGATGAATATGAGTATTTATGCCATATTGAAGGGCTAATCGATAAAGAAATCCGAAAAAAAACCCTTAGAAGTCAAGAGCAAGCGAGACATCGATTTACAATATATTAATCTTAAAAAAAAATGACATATTTGTTCTAAATTATAGAAATTTTTAAAAATTGTTGGCTAAATTAAATAGATATGGAGATACAAAAAAGAATTTTTGATAAGCTTCTCAGTTTAATCCCTGGAGGTGTGTTTGGACTTTTAACTTGCGCTATCGCATTAACTGGAGATACTATTTCAATCATTCTATTTCCAGGAGGTTATAATTTCCTTGAAAATATGATCTCCGAACTA
>SDNM01000300.1 GCA_004524385.1 Promethearchaeota archaeon | reverse complement strand
TTTATATGCAGGAATATCCTCATCTTGTCCAATATTCGCAGTAACATTTCGCTCTTTAAGAAAAATTGGTCCCACAGAAACTGCTTCATATGTAATGAATCCTGCACCTCCACGAGCCTTTGTCTCATAAACATTATATGTCTTGTCAGTAGGACGCCCATTATTATCTGAGGACATTGAAAGCATGGGGGGAAAGGCTAATCTGTTTTTAAATTCGATCCCTCTAATGGTTATAGGATCACTTAATTTTGGCATATTTGAATTTCAACCTTCTTAAATTTAAAATTTATCTAAAAATTTAAAAAAAAAAAATTTATTAGTTTAATGCTTGCTCTAATAATTCCATCAGATCAATCATCTTAATTTCCGAGTTTGATGCCTTGATTGCGTCATCTAAATTTCTATAACAGAAAGGACATATACTTACGAGATATTCCGCTCCAGTTTCTTCCGCCTCTTGAATTCTTGCTTTAGAAATTTCTAAAGCTAATTCTGGAAAACCCTTTTTTACGCCTCCTCCTGCTCCACAGCATTTAGCACTTTCTTTAATCGTTTTCATTTCGATTAAATTAGCCATTTTTCTTAGAATTTCTCTCGGTTCTTCATAAAGGGGATTAACTCCTTCTTTTAAACCAGAATTTCTTCCCGTGTGGCAAGGATCATGATATGTAGCATTGATTTCTAAATTTTTTAATTGAATATTTTTTTCGTTTATAATATTACGTACAAAATCAACTGTATGGAGTATTTCAATACCTAACTCATCAAGATATTCACTATAATCTGTTTTTAAAGTTCTATAACAACCAGCACAACTTGTTATTATAGTCTTTACTCCAGCTTTCTTAAATAATTCGACATTTTTCATAGCAACAGAATCAAAAGCTTTTCTGTCCCCAGTTCTCATAGCAACACTCCCACAGCATACTTCACGCTCTCCAAAAACGGAAAAATCAACTCCCAATTTTTTAAGAACCTTTGCTGTATTTACTGCTACTGGTTGAATATCTGGAGTCAAAGCGGCAGTACATCCAACAAAATATAGAACATCTGCCTGCTCAGAATTCGCATCTTTTATTTTAAAATCGAGTTTTTCCAACCAATCGCTTTTTTCTTTATTATCTCGCTGGTAAGGATTTAATAACTCAACCATTGCCCGATTCATTGGCACATGTGCCTCTAAACCGCAGCCAGCATCTACTAATTCGGCTCTTAACGCCTCATATAAAGCTGCATTATCCATATCATAAGCACATGCCTCTGCACAAGCATTACATGTAGGACATTGATATATTACCTCTGCCATGTCTTTACTCAGTTCTAATTTGCCTTGCAAAACAGAACGAATGATCTGCATTTTACCTCTACCAAAAAAAGGTTCAAAACCAGATGTATTTTCTTTCGCAACGCAAACCCCCCACTTAGGGGGATCTGCAGTGTAATCTGTTTGTTCTCTACAATCCCCACAGCTTATGCATTGTAAAACTATATTACCTAACTTGGTTAAATGCTTGTACTTCTCTTTTGGATCAAATACTGTCATTTTTTTTATCACCTATTTATATGGTTCATCCTCTATTAAGTGTTTTGAAATATTATCTTCATAACTATACATATGAAATTTTTTCGGACTGAGAAGAAAATTTGGATCTACAGTTTTCTTCATATCTTTAAAAAACTGAGAAAATTCCGGGGTGTACGCTCCAGCTTCAACTATAGATTGAGAAATTGCTTCTCCCAACCAATAGTGTGCTCCACCATATTGTGTCTGAGCCCTTAATTTTTTATGCCATAATTTCATAGCAATATCATGTTGTTCATCTGTATTATCTGCATTAAAACCTCCAACAAATACACAATGTCCGTTTGGTAATAAGTATATTACCGTAGCGAATAAGGATATGCTTCCTGGAGGAAATTCTTCCCGAAATTTTGCATCAAACTTACCGCTTAATTGTTCTGCCTCTGGAATATATGATATTGGTATCTTATGGCATGTGGTGCAAGATATTTTAGGAGGTGCTACTGAAATATACTGATTGAAGTAAGTAAAAGCGAATTTATAATCAAAATTCCATTCTGTAGATAATGGCTCATCTAAATCGATTTCTTGCCATTCAAAAGGTCTACAAACATTATCTTTGAGCATAATTTCATTCAGTTTTTCCAAATACACATCCATAATTCTTTGATCATGTGTTTCCAAACCTATTTGAAATACAGACCCCCTAATTTTAGCCCTTTTTGCAGGTTTATTTTTCGCAATACCTGATTTCATTTTTACCACAGGAAGGGGAATTACAATAACATCATGTAGCCCGTCAGCTATTTCAGATTGAATCTCGTGCAATAATTCATAAACTTTGCTATAGTCATTTTTATTGAGTATATAACATCTCATTTTTTTTATTGGCGGATCTTTTACTATTCGTAGGAAAGCTTTAGTTTTTATTCCCATCGTTCCTACATCTCCCATAAAAAGACCTGTAAAATCGGGAGCTACACCATATCGGCAAAAAGGTTTTGCATATTTATTTGCTGCCGATCCTGTTCTTAATATTGTTCCCTCAGGATTTGGAAGAACCACTTCTACTCCCAAACATATATCAGGAACTAATCCATATTTAGTTGAGCCGAATCCAGCAGTACTGTTTGATAAACCTCCTCCTACAGTAGCACTAAAACCACTTCCCGGACCTAAAAAACCAGTTGTCAATCCCTTTTCTGCTAATTTAGAATCCAATTCACCCCAAGTAATTCCACATTCTACTACAATATAGTAGTCTTTCTCATTGATTTCGATTATTTTGTTCATTCTAGTAAGATCCAAAAGGATGCCCCCTTCTGAAACAGATCCTCCTACAAGATCTGCGCCTCCGCCTCTAGGGACAATTGGAATCTTATATTTATTTGCAATTTTTACGATCCCAGATACTTCTTCTGTAGTTTCTGGTCGTACTATTATATCAGCCCATCTATCTGGATAAGCGGGATCTACATTTCTTGAATATGCCGCTTTCATGAAATCTTTATCGGTAATATAATCTGAGCCGATTACATTTTCAATCTCTTTATACGCATCTTTAACTTT
>SDNM01000299.1 GCA_004524385.1 Promethearchaeota archaeon | reverse complement strand
ATTTTGCTATTTTTAGGAATTGCAATTCTAGTTCAAGTAATTTTAACAGGAATATTGCCATATATGAATGAGCAAATGCAAAGTAATTGTGTGGCAGCCTGGGTCTTTTGGTTTCCTGATGTTTATAATCCAAATACAAATGCTATAAAAAGTTGGGTTAATGCTAACTATCTATTAGGATTCAGAGTAGCAGCAACAGGCATGGTAATATTAGCTATTTTACCAATGATCTTAGATTTATACTACACGGAAGAACATGTTAATCTTTTAGCAATAATTTTTATCGATTGTATTTTTGTGGCCCCTTTTCTCTGGCTGGCATACGTTTGGATGGGAGGCATCGGTTGGCCATTGACTTTCTTGTTTGCGGTGCTTTTATTTATAGTTTTATTATTATTAACAAGAGAGAGATAATTAAATATCTTTTTTTTTATTTTTTTTTGGATTGTTATTAAATTTTTTATGCTTATTTTTATATATAATTATAGGTTAAAGAGTGATAATCTATATTTTAATTAAAAAAGAGATTGTATAATGGCAAAAAAAAAAGCTCAATTAGATACGGATGATAAGAACAAGGAATCAAATCTTAATAAAACATACTCTTTAAAAGATTTACCGGGAGTAGGAGAAGCGACTTTAAAAAAATTAAAAGAGGCTGAAATTACATCTATTAGATCCCTTGCGATGATCCCCAAACAATCATTAATGGATGATGCATCTATTGGCGAAAAGACAACTGAGAAATTAATTAAACTTGCCCAAGATATTGAAAAGATGGGATTTAAATCTGCGAATGAAATTTGGGAAAAAAGAAAAGTATTGAAAAAATTGACTACGGGAAGTCAAAATTTGGACGAATTATTGGCCGGGGGTATAGAAACAGGGGCGGTAACAGAGGTTTTTGGGGAATATAGAACAGGTAAAACTCAACTTGCACATCAGATATGTGTTAATGTACAACTGAAAGAAGAGGAAGGAGGGCTTGAAGGTAGCGCTCTATATATCGATAGTGAAGGAACTTTTAGACCTGAAAGAATAATTCAAATGGCAGAAGCAAGGGATTTGGATTATAATAAAGTATTAAAAAATATTACCATTGGGCGAGCATATAATAGTGACCACCAGATTCTCTTAATAAAGGATGCTCCAAAAATCATAGAAGAAAAGAATATTAAGGTAATAATAGTTGATTCGCTAATTAGTCATTTTCGCGCCGAATATATTGGAAGGGGTACACTCGCCTCTAGGCAGCAAATATTAAATAGCCACATTCATGATTTATTAAGATTAACCGAAACTTATGAATTAGCAGCCATTTTTACAAATCAAGTCTCATCTAGACCAGATGTTTTTTATGGAAATCCTATAATCCATACTGGAGGTCATATAGTCGCCCATGGTGCTACAATTAGAATTTATTTGAGAAAAGGAAAAGGAGAGCAGAGAGTTGCTAAAGTTGTTGATGCTCCTCATTTGCCGGAAGAAGATGCTGTTTTTTCTATAACTGAAGATGGGATAACAGATTAAAGTTTAAGTTATTATGTGTCCACTGCGATATAATCCCACTCTTCATTCTCTTTAATTAACCATTCTAATGCATAATGCCACTCATAAATAATAGAAGGATGATAGCCAGCTGGGAGTTCCTTATCATTAATTTGAGCATCTCTTAATTCCCAGTTTATTTTATAAACACGTTCAAAAATATCTTGAATCTCCTCTGAATCTCTTAACTGAACATTGTCTGAATCAAATTTTGAATAAAAATCATCAGCTTTTAATAACTCTTTGATCTGCTCTAAATTAGTTTCATTTTTAGGAAGCTCCGAGAAATTAAAATAATTCAAAGCCCATAACAAAATATAAACTGCTTCTGCTCGCCAACCTAATTGCAGAGCAATAAATCTTGAGTCCTCTTCCGGACTGAGAAGAAAGTTTTTTTCATTTTCAGAAACTTCAGACCAAAGGCCCTTATCTTTGAGAATTTTTATAACTTCTTCTTTTTTTCTTCCAGTTGCAGCTTGGAATACTCCAATTAAAGTCTTTACTCTTCGGGCAACTTCTTGGGGGTTTCTCATATTGAATCTCAACTCAATTTATTTAGGTATTTTCTTAATAAATTCAAAAAATTTTTAGTATTTTTACTTAAGGATTATATTATATTAATTAATCTTTTAGATTTTTCTTAATTAGTTCTTATTAAGATAGAGAGAGAGTAGATAATCTTGGTAAAATTAACAATTCTTATTGATGATATTGATGATTCAGAAGTCGGGTATAAAAAATCATTTGGTTTTGCCGTGCTGATTGAAAAAGATAACAAGAATATATTGTTTGATACGGGAACATATTCAGAGCCATTATTAGCAAATCTGAGAACACACGGCATTTCTCCATCTTCTTTGGATGCAATCATTTTATCACATAATCATAATGATCATACTGATGGACTTCCAGGTATTTTGAAAGAGAATAATGATATCCCGATATATGTGAATAAAGATTGGGATGTTCCAGTAAGTTTTCAAGGTAAGCGAATTCCTAAGAGGAATTTAGTCGTAAATAATGAAGCTCGTGAACGTAAAGATATAGCATCCGGAATTTATTTGACTAATTCTCATTATTCTTCTGATAATGGACGGATATATGAGCATGCCTGCTATATTGATACTGGAAACTCTTATATATTAATATGTGGGTGTTGTCATCCGGGATTAACAATATTTTTACAAGACCGAACTCAACTTGGTATTCCCTTAGATTTCGATTTACATCTAATTGGGGGGATGCATAGGTTTAGGTTTTCTGACAGTGAAGCTGAAGAATTGGATTCAATAGTGAAATCAGTCATCTTATGTCATTGTACATCTTATGCAAGCGATTATAGAAGACAATTTGGAAAAAGATGTACTCTAGGGATAGTCGGTCATACTTTAGAATTTTAATAGTTTTCCATGACACACTTTAGAAAAATATGGATATTATACTTTAACATCCACATTTATTTTAATTCCTTCTATGATAGATACAGTAATTATGCAATTTATTTTGCTATTTGTAAATTTATTTCAATAGCAGGAGCTTCTCTAT
>SDNM01000012.1 GCA_004524385.1 Promethearchaeota archaeon | reverse complement strand
TTGTATCTTTTTTTGCTGCAATATTTGTATACGATTTAACTAAATCAAATCTTAAGAAAAAAAAGGAGAAAAAAAGAAGTAAATAATAAAATATTATTAATCTTTAACCACTATTCTAAAATCTAATCCAGGTATTCCATCTTTTATGAAATTTGAAAAAATTATTCACTTAATTTTTCCCCATAAGTAGTAAATTCTCTATTCCGATGTGTATATTCAAAATGATGGTAATATTTTGAAACCTCATCACGAATACTTTTTAACTGTTCATTCTCTAATATACTTTTAAGGAAATTTCGAGCTGAAAGATATACATCCCCTACAAAAGTATTAATTTGACTCATTTGATAAGCGAGTTCTAATATTATATTGTAGTTCAATTGTAAATCAATTGTTTGCCTTATTTCCTCTATTATTCTTTTTCGAGTAATTAGATTTGTCCAAATAATTTCATAGACGAAATAAAATACAAATTGAACCAATTCTGTTAATATAGCCACACCTAAAGCTATGATAAAGCTGCCTGTAACAAAAAAAGCAGTAAGAAATCCAAGGAATATTGTCAAAAATCTATAAATTAGACTTTTAACCAAGCTTTCTTTCCATTCTAAGTTTTTAACGTGCTTCATATCAAAATTAGGTTAATTTAATTGAGAACAATAATCTTTAACTACTTTTCTAAAATCTAATCTTGTTATTCCATCTTTTTTAAACTAAATATTTCTTAAATTTGACAGCTATAGTATTAAGATAATCTCATTCTAAATCGATAAATATTGAATTAATATAATTTTAAATGATCTTATATTTCTATTTTTCCCTTTTTTTTCCAAATAACTCAAATATGCAATAATTTGTATTACTGCTTACAACGCAGCTCTTTACCCTGATATTGTAATATGATCTAGGATCTAATCTATTTAGAAATGCGATATAGAATGGAATACATATACTTTCTTGGAAAAATTCTGCTTTAGTTGGATTATATTTCCCTCCAATTGGACAAAATTTATTTTTATGTTTTACTTGAATTTCAAATTTATTTTCATTTTCTTCAATGAGATTTACTAATTCTCCTAATGCATTGAGACTTTTTTTAATTGCTGGCTCAATTTTCTTAATTTTTCTTTTTTTGTATATTTTACCTAATTTAGTGCCTAATTTTGAAGAAACTGATTTAGGTAAATTAGGACCTCCTATATCAACCATTTCTTCAATATAAGCTTGAAAAAATTTTAATGCATCTTTAGTTATTATATTCTAACACCTCCATTGGTTTTAATTCAATAAAAAAAAAATAATTTTAGTAGTTCTCTCTACGAATAAAGAAATAATCCATTAATACTAATATTAATAATGCAATACCTGCGGTTATAAATAGTGGAACTATTGGTGTTGTATACGCTGTTAGGTTACCTGATTGTTTCAATGCATTTAACACTCCTAGAACACCTAAAAAATTATGAAATACGATTGTCCCATATATATCTTTAACTATAAAATAGTAAATACTTGTAAACACAACACCTACTATTGTTAACATTATAAACATATTTATAGTATTAAATGGTGGGCTGTGCGCAAAATGATACAGTCCAAATAATATGCTTGAAATTGTAACAGCAAATATTACTGAGAGAATCTTTCCTATCTTTTTTTTAGTTATATGTTTAGAAATTGTACCCACTATTGCCCAACAAATTATAATCTCAGCAATAGAGACTACTAAAACTTGCGCAAATCCATTGGCAATAATAACGGGATCATATGTAGGGGGATTTTGAGCAAAGTATAAGCCAAGACCTGCCAAAAATCCTATTATTATAGAATTTAACGTAAAAGCAATTGAACGAAATCCATATTCTTCTTTAGAAAAGTCATAAGATTTTAGATTATAATGTATAAAATAAATTCCAATAATCGTTCCAAATACAATATTAGCAATAAATGTATATAACATGCGATTCATAGTTGCATCTGGTCCTTGTAGTGTTAATAGCATTCCTTCAAGTAAATACGTTAAAAGCATCCAAATTCCAAATATTGCCAGAGCTTTAAGAAAAATTTTCGCAGATTCTTTATTTTTCTTAGAAATTATGTATTTTTTTATAGTAAATTCTTCTTCTTTCTCAAGATTAGTTGTAATTATTTTCACCTCGATTGGTTTTAATATAATTAAAAAAAAAGATTAGTAAGATCTAACAAAAAATTGATTGTGTTATTACTTAATTTCAATCTTTTTATTTGCTGACTCTGTCGGTTCGACTTTTGGAATTGTTATTTTCAATAAACCTTTATCAAGGTTTGCTTCAATTCCTTCCTCATCAATATTTTTAGGTAGATTAAATAGCCTATAATAACTTGAGGAATAACATTCTCTTCTTACAAGATCTCCTTTTTTCTCTTCTTGCTTCTCTTCTGATATTTCTCCGTTGATCTCTAGACTTCCATCAGAAATATTGATTTCAAGATCACCTTTATCTAACCCAGGCATTTCAGCAGAAATTTCATATTCATTATCATTTTCTGTTATATTTGATAATGGCGTCCTAAATAATGGCTCATTCTCTGTTATTCTTAGAGACAATGGTCTATAGTTTCTACTGCTAAAAGGCCACCAGAATAGATCATCAAATCCTCTCCACATATTATCAAGCATTCGATCCATTTGTTGAAATAATGAAAATGGACTTTCTCTTCTAATAGAAAGTTCTCTTGATTTTTGCTCTTCCCGTTCCTCTTCTTCAATGTCTTCTCTTTTTCTATCTTTAATTTGCTTTTCATTAGTCATCAAGTTTTCACCTCAGTTCTATTAATTTAAATATTATATTGAGATCCCTTTGAATAAAATTATCCAAAATTATCTCTCTAAATAATTATAAGAATTAATTACTTATAAACGTTTTGTTTGCATCGCCCCATAAGAACGTTTCATAAACATCGTTTCATAGGAACATTTATAAATGATAAATTCTTACTAGAAAATAAGAATTAAAAAAATAAATTCTAAAACATGATATTTTTAAGATTTTTAAATATCTTAATTTAAAAAAAGTTAAATGGTGAAATTAAATTTCAGAATCAGTAGATATAATTGATCTCAAGATTTTGGAGGAATTAAATGAAGATTCAAGACAATCTTATAGTGATATTGCAGACGTTGTGGATAGAACAGAGGCAACCGTCAGACGGCGGGTTCAAAAAATGTTAGAAAATGATATAATCGACAAATTCACAATTGAATATGAAATTAATTCACAACCAAAAGTCTATTCGACAATTAAAATTGAACCTGACTTCAAAAATATTAAGAAAATTTTAAAACAATTAAAGCACATTCAGGAAATTACGGATATTTGGAGATTGTCCGGTGATTGTGGTATTTTATTGAGAATTAAAATCCATTCTATTGAAGACTTTAATCCTCTAATAGAAAATAAAATCTCTACAATCGAAGGTGTTAAAATAATAGAGACTTGTTTCATAACTGATATTATTAAATGATTATATCTTGTATTTTAAGAAAATTATAAAAAGTGATAGGTTTGGAAAAAACTACAAACAAACACGATGGTAGGAAAGAAAAAAAGCGAGAATTAATTGCTTCAATTAAAAATAAGATACAAATCCGTATAATTATCGAACTTTTTATTAATCAAGAATTAAGCTTAACCCAAATAAGTAAACATATAAAAAAAAGTAAATCTACAATTGTAAGAAATCTTCGAAATTTAACTGATTCAGGAATTATTTATGTCTCAAAAGAAGTAAAAGTAAGAGGCTCTATAAAATCTAAATATTATCGATTAAGAGATGATTATATCCTATTAGGTGATAATTATGATGATAACAGCTTATTAACAATTCAGCCTCCCAAAAAAGTGGAGGAATTCATTAAATATTTCAGAGTAATTCAATCAATCATAAAAATTATGAAGAATCCTCTTGATATCCTTAATGACTTTATTGAAAATTATGAGGAAAATGAAAATGTTGAATATGAGACTTTTTATAAAAATATTAAGAAGATTAAACCTTTAATGAATTTAATATTTATTAGTGAAGAAAAATTCAAAAAGGTCTTAGATGTAATAAATGATTTTCATGAAAAAATTAAAGAAATCACTTCAAGTGAAGAAAATCAGAAAGAATATTTGAAAAAACCATTCATTTTTATGTCAAGTCTGTTGAAAATGAATGAATTGTATCAATTAAAACCAGTATGAAAGGATCATTTCAACATATTTTTAAAAGATATAAAAAAAATTAATCATTTTTGTGATTACTTTTTAAATCTTTTATTTAAGATTTCAAAAGTCTTTAAGATTTTTTGAATCTAGAGATTTTTTATAAAATTATTAATTACGGAGGTGAAAAATTGATGTATGAAAAGATTTTATTAGCAACTGATGGTTCGGACGATGCATTACGTGCGGCTGGTCGAGTAATTGAGCTTCAGAAAAAGTATGGGAGTAAAGTAGTAATATTTCATTCAATTGAGCATCATATGCTTCAGAAAACGATACCATTAGGAGTTGCTTTTGGTAGTGCTAATCACTATACGGTTCCTACGGTAGATTACAATAAAATACGGGCAGAGTATGAAAGAGAAGGTAAAGCAATAATAGAAAAAACAAAAAGCATGTTTAATGGAGAGTTTGGTCCTGTAGAAACACGATTAATAAAAGACGAAGAACCGGAGGACTATATTAAACGAACCGTCAAGGAAGAAGATTTTGATCTTGTTGCTTTAGGATGTAAAGGTAACCATTCTAAACTAAAAAGAATTTTTCTAGGTACAGTGGCTACCAAAGTTTTGAATGAAGCTCCATGCGATGTCCTTGTAGTCCGTTAATTTTTTTTTTCTATAGTAAAATAAATATTTTAATATATAAATAAAAGGAGGTGTTAATTTTGGGAAAAAATGAACTTTTTATAAATAGGGTTTATGAAATTGCAAATGAACTAAAAGTACCTTTAATAGATGAAAAAATCTATGAAAAAGTTGATGTTAAAACGAAAAACTCTGTCTCAGAAGTACGTTTTGAATTTGAAGGAGATGAAGATGTAATAAGAGGTTTTTTACAATTAGCAAATTTTTATCACACTTTAGTATTAAAAGATGATGAAAAATTTTATATTCCAAATGAGTCAGCTGTGTTTAGATTAGAAAGTTCTTAATTTACAAGAAAGTAAATTATTTCTTACTTTTTTAGTCCTTTATCTATGACATTTTATATCATAGAAAAGAAAGATTAAAAAAGTGATTTAATATTTCAGTAGAAGAAATTAGAAGTCAGATTAATATTTATGATAAGGAAATCATCAAAATTGAAGAAGAGTCGGCTGAAAAGAAAGCCTTGGCAAGAAATGAGATTGAAAGTGAATTCGGAACTAAAATTAAGGAAATTCAACGCAAATTTAGAGGATTGGTTAAAAATTTAGAAGTAATCAATGATGATACAACCAAATCTGCTAAAAAAAGGAAAAATGTACAAATTGCGTTAAAAACCATAAAAAAAGAAGTTAATCATCTATTAAAAAGAAAAAGGTTAAAAAATTTGGTAAAAAGGTCAAAGATTTACAAAAAAAATTAAAAGTTTTAGAAGCGAAAAAATTTGCTGAGAAGTGGAAAAAATGGGCTTCATACAGGAAAGAGTTTTGAAAAAGTACTTAAATAACTTTCTAGCTTTTTTTATTAGAACTTAACACAGTGTTATTGGATAGATGTAATATATTAACAAATTGATTGGAATTGGATGAATTTTATGATAGTCGTAGAAATAAATTACTAATTTCGAAATTTAAAAGGAAAGATGTAATTGTATCTAATTTATGTAATGAAATCACATTTTAAGATGATGAATTAAGAGATTATTATGAAAAAATTAAATAGTTATGGATATAATTTGATTGGTTCTGCTAAAGATGGATATGGGAGTGGGTGTAACTCAGCGGAAGAGTATTGATTTTGCATATCAGAAGCTGGAGGTTCGAATCCTCCCACCTACATTCTTAATTAATAATTTAAGAGATTATATTTTACTCTTTTCAAAAATCTATCTGATTAATTATTAATAAACTGAATATAAAAGAGATGGCAAATTTATTATCAATTAAAACTTACTTCCTTAACTATTATTAAATTTATCTGAAAATTAAATAGAAAATATTAAAAAAAAATGAATAAAAAAAATAAAAATAGACACAGCATTAATAATAATAATTTAATGGATGAAAATAAGAGTAATCCTTGTTGCGAAAATCCTTCTATTTCATCAATGGAAGGGGAGCTTGTATGTAAAAATTGTGGAATGGTTATTAGAAAAAATATAGTAGGAAAAAAAAAACGTGCATATACACAGGAAGAAATCGAACAAAGAAAAAGGACTGAAATTCGATGGAGAAAATTCGGTCCAAGAACGATTCTTCCAAATTCAAGAGTAGATACTAAAGGACACCCAATTGATCCTAAAGCTAAGAGTTTATTTTCACGGTTATCTAAAATTCAAAAATCATTAGTTTCCAGCATCGAAAGAAATTTATGGGATGCTAAACCTAAATTGAACTTGATTTCTTCGAAAATGAACATTCCAAAATATATAAAAGAAACCGCATGGAGAATTTATTCTAATGCTGCTCAAAAAAAGCTTACAATGGGTAGAACAATAGACGGATTTATTGCTGCTTCTTTATATGCAGCAATAAGAATTCATGAATTTCCAAGATTACTTGATGAGGTATGCGAAAAATCTATGATTCCAAGAAGAGAGATACTTCATTCTCTTAGTTTACTTATAAAAAAAATTTTACCAGAATTAGGTTTGAAATATCATCCCATTACAGCCGAACAATTGATTTTCCGATTTGCTAACGATTTAGATTTATCGATGGAGACACAAAAGAAGGCGTTTAATATGCTCAAAAAAGCAACTAAAAATGGATTAACGCGCATAGGTAAGGACCCAAGAGGTTTAGCAGCATCTGTAATTTATATAGCAGCCAAAGCATATAATGAGCGAAAAACACAAGCGGAAATCTCAGAAGTTGCGAAAATAACTGAGGTAACTTTAAGGAGTAGGAATAAAGAAATAAAAATGAAAATATAAAATACTTCATAAAAAAGCGTAAAAATAAAAATAATAATTTTAATAGGTGATGAATTTGGTTTTGAAATTAATTTTAGAAAAATTAAAAGAAAAAAGAATTGTTTAAAAGAATGGCTGTACCATCATCAGATGTGGAAATAAAAGAACAATTAACTAAAAATAGAGAAATGAATCATTCAATTTTAGTTAATCCAAATTTAGGTCATCCAAGAATTTTAAACCTAGATAAGAATTTAAATAAAAATCATTTTCAGACTAATTTATTATTTATTAGCGATATAGATAATCTGGATGAATTTGGCCATTCTCTAAAAACGCAATTAAGTTTAAAACCCATTTTAGAATATAAATGGAAACTGAAATATGAGAAAAAGAAAATAAAAAGAATTAAAAGGATATGGTACCGAATTAAAAATTTTTTTTCTCGAAAAAAGAAAAAAAAATGGAAAAAACTATTTTCTGAGAAAAAGCCTGATTATGATTATTATTTAAAAAATTTGAATTTTATCTCCAAAAAACAACTAAAAAAGTTAAAATCCCGAGCTCTTAGAGGAGATGAAGTATTTCCTAAAATTCTAAATATAATTAGAGCCTCCACGAATTCAATCAAAAATCCTGCTTATTTAGAGGATGAATATTGTTATCCGCAAGATTATCTATTGAAATATAATGTTTTCGACAGTTTAAACCATTTTTATAGTATAAATATTGAATTTAAAATAACAAAAGAAATTTCAGATTATTTAAAATCTCATAATTTTATAATGTTTGACATAGTTCATAAAAATGACTTAGAGAAAACTCGAATAAACCATCATGCACTCGTTATTTCGAAAAATAATTGGAGAAATTTTAAATTTATTCAGATAACAGATTTACACTTAGCTGAAAGAAATGATATGATGTATGGGATCATTAAACATTGGATAAAGACACTTAGGAGAAAATACATAAAGCTTTTTAAAAAGAGAGTAAGTAAAAAAAATCAAAATAAAAATGACAATAATTTTCTTGATTTAACCCACAGAATTGATTTATCTTTCAAAAAACGGTTGATTAATCCAAATAATATGTTTAGGAAATTTATTAAAAGCGTTAATAAAAAGGTATTGCAAAATAAAATTGAGTTTGTAATTGTTACAGGCGATATAGTAGATTTTACTATTTTAAGTGAGTTGCCTACAAAATTTCAAAATATGTTTGAATACGAATTTACTAATTGGAATACTTTTAAAAATATCATATTAAACAAGTCTAAACGTAAGAGAATAGGAATTATTAAAGGTGAAGAATTATTATGTCCAATTTTTACACTCCTAGGAAATCATGATTATAGACCATGGCATTATGATCTTAACTGGGGAAAACTTTATAAAAAAATGGGATTAAAGAAGAAGGAAGCAGAAATTCTCACAAGTAAGTTTAAACCCTTTCCAATTAAATCTATTTTGAAAAGTAATTCTGCTTTAAAAGGATATTTATCAGATATTTGTCCAAATTTAGATTTCTCTTTAAAATTAGGGAAAAATTTGCTTATTTTATTAAACACTGGCTCAGATTCCTACAAAAATCTTAAAGATTTCATAATGGGCCTTCCTTCAGTTACAGGTATCAAAGAAAAACAAATTAGATATTTAGAAAATCTAGTTAATTATAATAAAATTCAGGAAGGAACAAATTTTTTACTTTTTTTACATGGACCTCCAATAAATCCTAAGCAAAAGCTGAAGATGTTAAGTAGAATTAAAAGGTGGTGTTCAAAAGAGAAAATGACAGACCTCGATGATTTTAAAGAATCTAAAATCATAAATTCAGGAAAAACGCTTTCAAAAGCAAGAATTGATAATAAATTCAACCTTAGATTAGGTACGATTTCATCTAATTGGGAGAAAATAATGAAATTCTGTAGCGATTTCTGTAACCTAACTCTATGTGGACATACACACACGTTAAATGAGTTTCGTATCGAAAATATAAACAGAAAAAACGTTAAATCCTCAATAAGACCTTATTTATTGGATAAAGATGTAAGTTTATTGAAAATATATTATGATGATTATTCTGAGATTTATAAAACTTATAAAGAAATAGAAAACCATAATTCTTTTATTGTTCAAACACCATCACTGGGTTTGAGATCTTATAAAGGAGGAGGTAGGATTGGGGCTTATAGAGAGATTGAAATTAAGAAAAACAAATTACACTCATTTAGAGTCAAATATTTGCACAAATAAAAAAGTATAATTAAAAATAAGAAAATAAGTGAGGTGGATTTCAATGGAATTTTGCGATAAATGTGGTGGATTATTAATGCCTGAATCAGAGAATGGAAAATATTTTCTCGAATGTAGAAATTGCGATGAGAGAAAACCTCTTACAGAAGAGATTGCAGATTCATATTCATCGACTTTAAAAATTTCTCATCATATTGGAGATGAATATAAAAATGCTATTGAAATGGAAAAATGGAAAAAGAAAATTTAGTAATTTTAAATTTCTAATGTAAAAATGTAGATTAAAGTTTTATAATCAGAGGGGTTAATGTATTAGTAAAATATTATTGTATAAAATGCGATAGGTTTCATTATCGTGAAAAATCTATAAAAAACATTTAAAACATAAGAGGGAAAGAAAGAAAAAGAAATCTTCAAAAAAAGCGAAAAAAGTACATAATGATAAAATTTTAGAGTATGCTTTTGAAGAATGTGCTAATAGTGTCTTAAAATTATTGAATAATCCTGATCTTGCTGGAAAGAGAGGAAAAGCAGGAAAAGAAAATGTAAGGAAAAATTTTTTAATGACATGGTATCTCATAGATTATATAAAATTGTTCAAAAGAATAGAGATAAAATATAAAATCTGATTCCATTGAAATTTAATGATTTATCATATTTTTAAGATTATTTTGAATTATCCAAAAATAAGAACAAGGATAAAGAGATATCCTATTGCTAATAGAATGTGAAATATTGCAAAAGTAAGTCCCATCTTAAATAATCGTTTATAATTTAAATTCGCAACGTCATTATCTTGCGCTATTTTTAAAGTCATTAAATCACATGCAGCACCTTGAGGTAATAGATTTCCACCTAAGTTAATTCCAATTATAAAAGCAAATATAAGTGGAATTGCTGAAAATCTGTGGGTGCTAATTAAAGTATCGATTATAGGTATAAAAATTAGAGCTGTCGGCGTATTAGCAACAAATCCAGAAACTAAGCTTACAATAATAAGAATCATGAGATTTAAAAAGAATAAATCAAAATTCTTAAACTCTATTGATTCAAAAATTTCGCTGAATCCTGCTTGTAAGAGGCAACCAACAACAATATATAGTGCTATAAAGAAAAATATTATATCCCAATCAATTTGTTTTAATAATTCTTTCATTGGTTTTTTTGTAAACTTTTTATTCACAATAACAAGAATCATTGCTGATATAGCTGCCGTCAGATACATTAGCGGTAAAATAATAAATAATATAATAGTTGATAATATCATAATTCCATTAAAATAGAATAATTTCTTATTTTTTATTAGAATTTCAGCACTTATTAATTCCAATACAAATAACTTTTGTTTTTTTTCGATTATTGGTTCTTTTGACAAAATAAATTTATCTAATAAGAAAATAGTTGAAAATAATATAAAAAATGAGAATATCCAGAAGTATTGAATAAAATAAATCACATCTAAATTAAAAGCTGTGGAAATAATTATATTTTCGCCGCTTGAAAATGGAGTAATTATTGATCCGATGTTTATGCATATTGTCATTCCCAATAAGTATGTGCCTGCTTTAGTTTTTAAAAAACGACAGAGTCTAATTACTACGGGGCTTAAAATTAAGATAACAACAACATCACTAATAACTGCTGCTAGTAGTGTAGAAACAAAACAAATCAACCAAAAAAAGATTCTTTGATTCCCTTTGGAAATTTTAAAAAGCTTTACAGCTATATACTCTAAAATATTTGAATCTTCAGCGATTTTAGTTATAATAATCATACTCAAAATTAGTATTATTGCCTCAAATTGTATAAAAGTAATAATTACATCAATTCCAATTCCCTTAACTAAACCTGTGACCGTTGCTGCTATAAAACAACATAATAATGAAATCGCAACAAAATCTAAATCTTTTATGATATAGCTAATTATCATTAGAATAAAAATTATAAAAAGGAATACCAATAATTCAAAATCCATATGAAATCATACTAATTTTATTCTAATTTCTAATTTTATTAATATAAATGACATAAAATTATTTTAAATTGTATTTCAATGAATATTCTCTTTTTTTCAAGTTTCAAATAGAAATCTTATTATCTAATCTTTTATTTAAAGATAAGATCGAAAGAAAAGTTAAAGATATTAAATCTTAAAGCATATAAGATTCTGTTATCTTACCATCAAGAGACATTTTTTTCTCCTTTATTTATTTTTTTAATTCTTTTTAATTTAAATTATAAAATAGCAGAAGATCTTTCGTATTAAGATTGCTATTTAAGTTTATATCGATATTAGAATTGTAAATATTAATATTATAAATTTTTAATACAAAGCTCATATATTCCTCTATTCTAATTATATGCGAATAAATATACATATTTTGCTAAATCAAATTTTTCAATTCTAATTTTCTCCTGAGGATTTTCTTTTAAATTCATAGGTAATTTGATTACAACCTTGTATTCATCTAAATAAATATTATTATACAAAATTTTCTTATTTTTATCAAAATCCATAAACTTTTTCAATTTTTTTCTTGTTTTTCTTGAAAATTTTAGCTTTTTCATTAATTTTAACAGCTTATATTAAATTTTTTTAGTGCCTTTTTAATTATACCTTTGCCGTTATATTTCATAGTTTTCTGTGATCCCAATTTTAGATAATGTTTCTGTGGTTGGATGAAATTGTGAATTGAATATTCTCCAATAATAAAGTTCTTCTTTTGATCGCAACGTCAATGAGGGTGTTACTTGCTTTTCAGTATTAAATTCTTCATTAGATATGATTTTATTGATATAATCTCGCAAAATAAATTGAGATCCTGCTCCATCTGAGAATTTTTGTTTTTTTCGCCAAATAAATTCATCAGGTATCTCATCTTCAAAAGCCTTTCTTAATATCCATTTATCTGCTATTCCATAATTATTTTTTAATATCTTTAGTTCGGGGGGTATCTTAAAAGAATACTCAACTACTCTTCTATCAAATAAAGGTGCTCGTGCTTCAATTGAAAAGTAATAGGGAATCCTGTCAACTCTCTGTAATCCTGTTAAATGTTCGATTTTTAGAAGATTTAATAATTCATTGTTTAAGGAATAATAGGAATCTAAATTCTTTAGATAGTCATATCCTCCAAAAAGTTCATCTCCTCCTTCTCCCGTCAGAATTACATCACATTTTTTATTTTTATTTATTTCTTTCGAAATTA
>SDNM01000298.1 GCA_004524385.1 Promethearchaeota archaeon | reverse complement strand
GCTGTTCTTTTAGCAACAGGTTTAGATGGATTATTATCTGAAGATATTGAAATTCCAGAACCAACTGACCTTAATGTTTATCACTTATCAACTAAGGACTTGTTAAAATCAGGAATTATCTCATTACCAGGAAGTCTTAGCGAAGCTCTTAAGGAGTTTCAGGCATCCGAATTCATGAAAGAAGTATTCGGTGAAAATCCATTTAAAAATTTCTTATACGCCAAGCTAGAAGAAAATGACGCATATAGAGTTATAGTAAGCGAATGGGAAAGAGAGAGATATATAAATAGACTTTAATTTTTTTTTTATTAATTATTAAGAGAGTTTTAACTTCTATTCTTGAAGTAATCTCGAATTTGCTATAGTATTTTCAATTTCAGCTAAATCTTTGATTGATTTTAGGGGATATTCTCCAGTCAGACATGCCAAACATAGCTGATTTTCTCTCAAGCCAATCGCCTTTACTAAATCATTCACATTTTGGTAAATTAATGTATCAGCACCAATTTTTTTCCTAATTTCTTCAATAAAATTCTCTCCAAATAGTTTCTGAGCTCTCCCAGCTATAAGCTCATCTCTAGTAGGAAAATCAATTCCCATATAACATGCGCTTATAATAGGAGGACAACTAATCCTCAAATGAACGGCATTTGCTCCACCTTTTTCTTTTAGCAATTTAACTATTTGACTGGTTGTTGTCCCTCTAACAATCGAATCATCAATCAGAATTATATCTTTTCCCTTTACTACGCTTGTTATTGGATTAAGTTTCTCTTGGACAGCTGCTTTTCTTTTTTGTTGACCAGGCATGATAAATGTCCTCCATAAATACCGATTTTTCATTAATCCTTCTGCATAAGGCAAGCCTGCTGCATTAGCGTAACCCACCGAAGCACTTCGACCTGCATCAGGTACAGGTACTACTATAGCATTTTCTTTAAACTTAGGATCTTTTAGATATGGATCTGCTTTTGCTAAATTTTCACCTAATCTTACTCTTGCTTCAGCCACAGAGATACCATCAATGACAGAATCTGGGCGAGCGAAGTATACAAATTCAAATTGACATAGAGCACTTCCATTTGTTTTCAAAATTATCTCAGAATGAATATCATCTTGAATACTTAAATGAACTATTTCTCCTGGTTTAACATCTCTTAGGAATAATCCACCAACTGCATCAATGGCACATGATTCTGAGGCAACATAATACATAGTTCTTTCTTCTGTTATCAATTCACCAATACATAAAGGTTTAAAACCAAGTGGATCTCTCATCGCGTAGATATCTCCTTCTGTAGTTAATAGAATTAAAGAATAGGATCCTTCGAGATAATTACTTGCTCTCTTTAAAACTTCTACCCAATCTTCAGTTTCTAGAGCAATAGATGCTATTAATTGAACAATAACCTCTGTATCAGTATTAGTAACGAATACTCTACCCATCTCGTTCAATTTCTGTTTAATTTTATCATAAACAGGAATGGTTCCATTGAAAGCCATAGAAAATTCAACCACATTATTCTTAAAATGATAGGGTTGTATATAGTCGGATGAAGAAAATTCGGATGCTCCTGTTGTCGCATATCTGTTATGGCCAATTCCTACATTACCCCAAAAATGAGAGCGTACTTTTTCATTTAGGACTTTAGAAACTAAACCTGTCTTTTTATAAGTGAAAATTTTCCCTCCCTCTTGGAGTATTGAAATCCCAGAGGATTCTTGCCCTCGATGTTGTAGAGCCATCAATCCTTTATACAGCTCTCGAGAAACGGAATATCCGATATCATCACATATAACCCCGAAGACAGCACAGTGTTCTATAGGTTTATCTCTCATTTTTAGTTTATCTTTTTTAAAAAGCATGATATTTTTTTGATTAATAGAGAGATTTTAATTATCAAAAAACAATTTCAATTAAAATATATCATTCTTACCTTATATTAATTATTATAACAGATTATTAATACACTTATAAAAAATAATATTGAAAGATTTCAATATATTAGTTATATTTATTATATTAAGGAAAACTACCTTATTTTCTCGAACGATCTTGCAGAAATATTGTATCTACTATATCTTGATCCATATGAAATACAATTAAATTTCCTGTAAAATTTTCAAGAGAAAATACATAATTGGTTTCGAATTTAATTCTAAATTATCAATATTTCAATTATAAATATTTATAAAACTATGTGACCATAATGATCACATTTAAATATGTGAATTTTCTATAAATACATAATATGACCAATTCGGTCATATGATCAAATTTCTTAAATAATTCTAAATTAAGAGTAAAAAGTTTTAAAAGATGAACAATTCAAATCAAAAAAGGAATGAAAAAC
Organism: Promethearchaeota archaeon; assembly: GCA_004524385.1. Taxonomy (GTDB): domain Archaea; phylum Asgardarchaeota; class Lokiarchaeia; order Sigyniarchaeales; family SOKP01; genus LW40-45. The sequence continues at coordinate 750 of SDNM01000298.1, read as the reverse complement.
CCCCAATTCTCCAGAGAGATGTACCACCTGTTCCTTCACATCATTTTGGACCCCCTCCTTTCTTTGCACCCCCTCATCACTTTGCACCCCCTCTCCCTATGACTAGAGAGGGATTTAACGAAATGAAATTTATGATGATATTAATGCTCCTTTCAGATAATCCTAATGGTATAACTGGATATAAAATTCAGAAGCGATTTCAAATCCCCAGAGGAAACTTATTAAGAACATTAGATGAATTAGTAGAAAAAAAATATTTAACAACTTCTGAATCGGTGGTAGAAGGGAGGGTTAATAAATTTTTCATTATTACTAAAAGAGGAAAAAAATATTTAGGTAAGTTAAAGAAAAAATGGGTTACTAGATTTTCTATGATGACTGAAATGGGACCTCCTAGTCCTGAGGCATTAAAGACAATAATTATTGAAAAAATAAAAGAGTTTGAATCTAAAGATGATGCTGTCGATTTTTTTAGAGGGATTCGTTCTTGGATGAAAAATATTCTTCAACATATTAACTTAAAAGTAAGAAAAATAACGAGAGCCAAATCTGATTTAGATATTATTATAGAGAAAGTCGAAAAAATGGGCAATTTAAACAAAAATGAGATTATAGAAATGGTTACAGATTCTTTAAAAAAATTTGAAGAAGAGGGTATAGATAAGAATGAAAAATGAAGATATTTTAATCCAATTTAAAGGATTAACAAAAAGATTTGGAAGTTTTTATGCGGTTAATAATATTGATTTG
>SDNM01000297.1 GCA_004524385.1 Promethearchaeota archaeon | reverse complement strand
AATCATAGTTCCATTTACAACTTGAAAAAATCTAAAAATCGTGAAAGTAACAAATGATCTTGATCGAAGGCATTGTTTAAGCGATTTAAAAATACCAAGCACATTCCTATCTTGATGTAGTTCAGGGCGTTCACGTAATTTGATAGCTGCCGTGACGAAGATTATAGCGCTGATGATTGCTATAATACCAGTAAAAATTTGAAAAGCTATTAATCCTGCTCTTATAATTGTTAAGACAAATAAGATTGGCAAGCTTGCAACCGTTCCCAAAATCCCTCCCAAGAAAAAAATCTTGTTTCGATCCTCAATGGTTTCTGCGATTTCTGGAAGGAGCGCATCCCATACCAAGATAACCATTGTCAGCATAGTATCATACAGCACTAACATGATGATAAAATGGAGGAAAATAATTAAAGGATTGTTGTAACTCCAAGGAAACCACATAACGAAAAAAAACAATGCCCATATAATGCCTCCATATTTTATAAAGATTAAACGTCGACTTCCCCATTTATTTACATCAACGCGATCACTCCACTGTCCTAATAGTGGATCATTTATAGCGTTAAAAAATCCGTAAATAACCATTCCAATTATAAAATAAGTATAATTCATGCCCAGATATTCCCAAAAGAAATAGACATATATCATGGCAAATATTCCAGGCATTAGAGTGTTTGGAATCTTAATTATTAAATAATAAAACTTCTGGTTGCGATAAAAATTATCCGTATTCTCATTCTTCATTTTCGTTCCAACTCTAGCTAGTCTAGGACTCTATTTTTAGTTTTATTTTGGGGGCTGATCTAATTTTTTACTTGGCTTAGCACTGAGATTAAAGGTTCCCGTGGCATTTATTATAGTATTTCTCTTTGCTTTATTCGTTGTACCCACATAAATCAGATGCCATGTTTTGTCAATCCGGACCATGGTCGGTTCAGCTGCTTCTTCATCATCTGGTAACTCCAAAGTATTTTCAGGAAAGATCTCACGACTTTCCCGAGTAAGAGTCTTGCCATCACCCGCAAGAAATATTTCAAATAATTTCACTACTCTAGCTTTTCCTCCAGATGCTCGATTACCTCCAGCTGAAATAAGAACATATTCATCATCTCCAATCTTTTCAACTGCATTTGGATTGATCTCATGCCAGATCATTATTAGATTCTTATCTTTCATGGCAAAACCCTCTCTTGGCGTGAAAATATGGAGCTTGTCCCACTTTTTTGCATCATTTGAGCCCCACATAGCAGAGTGATAATTGTCTCCGCCGCCATGTAGCGAATAACCGATGTATTTATATTCCACCCTATGAAAAGGATTGGGTGCCCAGCGAAAATAACCCGTATGCCCGCCATTCCCTCTGGCTTTAAGAATAACGGAATCATTATGACCGTTTATACGTTCGAAATTTATTCCATCTGGAGAGGTTGCCAGCAGAGTCGGCTGCAGTCCCAGCCTACTACTGTGATGATATGTCATATAAACCAGTCCATCGATAATATTGACATGTGGAGTTTCAGTATGATGTTTTCCCTGTATCCTGTCTACGAAAATGGGATTATTCTTTGGTTTATCAACCAAATAATCGAAATCACCATCCACTCTAGCTTGGTCATATGATTTCCAATTCTCACCTTCTGAAGGTATTCCATTACAGAGATAAAGCCATATCCCACCTCGACCTCTGTGATGGTCAGTTGAGAAATAAAGAGCATAGTCAAAGGGAAAATCCTTTAAACCATTCATTGGGACTAAACAAGGGTAATAGGGTCCTGGACCTGGCATATTCAGGGGTTTTTCAAATAATACTCCCTTTTTCTTAAACACAAAAAAGTTTTTAGATATAGTATCGCGCCTCTAATCGAGATGATTAATAAAATACTTATACTCAAGATTCATGTCCATAAATCTTTTCTTAAATTTTGCTCCATCTACTTTCTCTTTAAACTTTTCGTTCACTTCTAGTTTCTTAGGTTTAAAAACTTTCGTTACTGATGCTATGAGCACGTTATCATCCATAATGTCAACTTTGAATTCCCATTTGGAACCTATTTCATTTTCTTCAAATTTCATAGGAGCAATTCCTTGTACCAGAACATAATCCTTCTTAAAATTGCGATCAAGGCTTATATCAGGATCCTGTATAAATTTCGCCAAATTTTTTCCTCTTTTTCCTTTTATTAAATTAATTTTTGATATTAATTATATTAGAAATATAATAAAAAAACATTTTTTTTTATATAATTCCTAATCCAATAAGTAGAAATAAAGGTATTAGGGTAATCATAGCAAGTAACAATAAAACTTTCCTTTTTTTATTAATATCTTCAATATCATATACCCAGTATGCTATTAGAAAAAAGCTAAAATAACCAAAGATGACTAATGGACAACTCGCACTCCACCACCAATAGTCCCATGTTAAAGCTCCAATAAGATTTAGACAAATTTCAAAAACCAAACTTACTACTGCAAAGATTCCTGCCACAAGGATTCGATTATTTAAACCGAAAAATTTTTTCTCTTTATCCTCGGGAAGAAACTTCGATGTCGCAAGTCCAATTAGACAAAACATAAATAATAACTCAATATTTAGCCCAATGAGGAACAAATATGCTGTTCCACCAGGTGCCGCCCAGAGAGGGGCATGCTGTGTTGCGAAAAAGAATATAGAATTAATAATTTCAGCGAATGTATTTAACATCAAATAAGTTAACCCAGCAGCGATTCCATTCCAATTCTGCTTTTTATATTCTGTAGCATAAATATAGAAGACAATTAGGAAAATTGCAATAATATACCATTGAAAATTAGAAAAATCTCTAAGAATTGCTAATGCTTGCTTTGTATTTGATGTAACCATGATGTATTAAAAATAGAATCCAATAATAAATTATTTATTCTTTAAAATTGGCTTTATTTTCGAGAATATACCATGGATTTATTTTTATTAAAAACATTAATCACATTAATGAGTCAATTTTTTACACTATATACGTATACACCTTGGGATGGTCTTAAAACAAACGAGTTGTCTCAAGTTAGATTATTATCATTGAAAAGTATACTTAAAAGTTTCCCGGTAATAGAAAAAGATTTTTT
>SDNM01000296.1 GCA_004524385.1 Promethearchaeota archaeon | reverse complement strand
CATGACTTTCAGGACTTCCTCATTATGTTTAAGTCGAATCTGCTTTAACCAACGTTGACGTGTAATAATATCATTTTTAAAATCTTTCTGTTCTGCGATTTCAGACAGATATCCTTTAGTAGAAGCTTCTGTATTAACTGAGATACGATCGGAAAGAGCTATCGCTTCTTTTAAAAGATGCTGACTTAACCCAGGTAAACATTTAAAATGAGTATACCCTTGGAAATGATATTTATTTCGAAGCAATCTAACCGCTTCAAGCATCTCTTCGGTCGTTTGATCAGCACTACCATAAACTCCCGAACTAATGAATATACCCTCCACCACATTCATCGAATAAAGTTTCATAAAGGTGCGTGCATACTCTTCAGGGGTAAAACTCACCTTTTGCTTACAATTATGAGAAAAACAATAGCTACAATTGTAGATACACTTATTAGTATAAAGCGTTTTAAAAAGACTCATGCAGCGCCCATCAGGCGTATAACTGTGGCATATCCCAGCACTAGCTGTAGCTCCAATCCAGTTTTTTGAATCTCCAAAAAGTGTTGGATATTTTTTCGTACGACCGGACGCAGTACTGGCACAAATATCATATTTTGAATTCCTTCCTAAGATCCGTATCTTTTCTAAAGTAGACGGCAATTTATTAATCAGCTCAATTAAACAGTTTTCCTTAAGAGAGTGTATAAGTCAATAATTAGATATGCACTTTATAAAGAGTGGGGGATTATGAATTTCCTAAAATGTTTTATTCTTAGCTTCAAATGCTTCTAGAGTAGAATACAAATTGAAAAAGAATTAGGAATAATGAAAAACCAATTTAATTTTTATATTCTTATTTCCGAGAACGAAACCAATTACGGGTTTTTTTCTTCCAATCTTCCATCTGCTCCTTCCAAATTGGATAATATTCCTCAGCTTTTTCTATTCCAAATTCAATCAAGCTGTCCTTGAACGCTTTTAGTATTCGTTTTTGAATGTTCTTCTTAAGTCTTTGCTCTGGTGTTAAATCTTGGTCGGATTCTGTTTTTTTAGGTTTAAAAAAAGAAAAAATATCATCCTCATTATTATTTGACATTTAAACGGCCCTAGGTCTTTTAATTTTATCTAATTATGATTATAGTAAGATATATTGATTTAAATCTGTTGTTTAAAATTATTCTTGCCTTAAAGTTTTTTGAATAAACTTGCCGATATTTTCAATTGCTTGTCGACTATCAGTTAAAGAATCGCCATAACTCTGAAATACGTGAGTCATGCCCTCCCATACTTCTAAGTTTACCTCAACTCCAGACGCTTTAGCATGCTCAGCTAGTCTAACTGAATCATCCAATAGCACTTCAATGCTCCCTGCGTGAATCAACATCGGAGGGAGCCCTTTCAAATCTGCATAAAGAGGAGAGGCTAATGGATTTTTTGGTTCTTTCCCCCGTAAATACGCCATCGCGCATCCTCTAAGCATCCCCTTCGTTATATTTGGTTCAAATTTAGCATTCGTTTTTAAAGAATCTCCAGTTAGCGCTAAATCAACCCATGGTGAAAGGAGAACTGCTGCTGCGGGCAGAGGAACTCCTAATTCTCGTAATTTCAAGAGCGTAGCAATGGCTAAACCTCCTCCTGCTGAGGCCCCCGAGAACACGATGTTTTCTGGGGCAACTCCGGCAGAAAGTAGCCAACGATAAGCCTTAATGGAATCGTCCAATGCCGCTGGAAAAGGATGTTCAGGAGCGAGACGGTATCCAATATTTAAGCAGCGTAACTTTGACTCGCGCCCTAAAAGAAAAGGATTCCTTCTTCTGGTTTCAAGAGTTCCCATAACATACCCACCCCCAAATAAATGAAAAAGTATTTGGTCAGTTACGACATTAGGATTAGTAATCCACTCTGCTGCTACCCCATCAGCATCAGTCAATTCGCATTTCACATTACCGGGAAGGGGTCCATACATATTTAAAGCAATATATTTAGTTTGATAACGTGAAAGTTCTATTATTTGCTTAAAATCGTTATTTTTCAGAGCTTCACTCACAGAAATACCTTCACGACTTTTTTTCTCTGTAAACTCCTCTAATGCTTTTTCGTTCATTGAGTTTTTTATTGCTATTAACTTCGCCAAATCGGGAGGAATTTCCAATTGTTCTTCTTTTTCTAACATTCGTTCTATTCAACTTTTTTATTTAACTACTTCTAATATAATTTTCAACCTTACTATTATTTATAAAAATTTGGTAATTTCTATTAAAAAATAGCTTTTTACTTTCTGCTACATTTTACTTTATTACAACATGATACATGTATTATTAATTTTTTTTATCGTGTTAGGATTCATTTTAATCCTCTCTAAGTATGAATTAGGAATTGTTTTAAGCGCTGGAGCGTTATTATTCGCAATATTAGCGCAAATTAATATCATTGATTCTCTTTTAGCCGTATTACTGAACCCATCAATTATCCTCCTAGCCATCGCAGTGACAATGATACCCATTTTAGGTGAGATTATGTCTGAATCAGGGTTAATGCTTGAACTCGTCCAGAAGATGAAAATTTCAAAAAAAACTTCGTTAATGATGACTCCTGCGTTTTTTGGCCTTTTACCCGTCGCAGGAGGCGCACTTATGTCTGCTCCAATCTTGGACCAAATCGACTCCAATTTGAACTCGGATCAGAAAGTCGCCATTAATGTGTGGTATCGGCATGTACTTATCTTTATTTATCCGATATCCTCCGCACTAATAATTGCAAGCATAATTACGGGTATCCCGCTATATCTCATCTTCATATCATTACTCATGCCGTTTATTGTTCTGATTCTTATAGGATATGTTATTCTTATTCGCAAAATTGAAAATGAGGACATAGAGTCAGAGCGTGATGTTAAACGAGTCATTCGAAACTTATTACCTCTAATAATTACTCCGATTATCGACTTTTTTGGAAGAACTTTTTTAGACGTTCCATATCCAGAAGTGTTTTTACTCGTTGGTCTTATTATTAGTACTGCGATAGCATTGAAAATAGGCAAAATGTCGATATCAAAATTAAAACCTATAGCAATTAAAATGCAACTATGGCGATTTCCTCTTTTAATCCTTGCCATGTTTTG
>SDNM01000295.1 GCA_004524385.1 Promethearchaeota archaeon | reverse complement strand
TAAAGCAAAAAAGAAAGAATCTAAGCGGATAAAGGCTGCCATTAAAGATTTAATTGACCGTATTCTTAATATAATAAAAATGGTCCCAATGATAGATGATTTACCGGATTTTTATAAAGAATTAGCATCTTTATTGGTAAATACTGATGAGTTGAAATTAACTCTAGGGAAACTAAATGGAATTTTACCCGTTTTGAGCAAAATCGGGAGAGAATATACAAAAAATCTAGGCAAGATTGAAGCCCCGAAAGAAGGAGATCAATTAAGAAGATCTGCTTTCGGAAGGATTTCTTCCATTATAAATAAGCAAAATAATAATCTCAAATATTTAAATGATATAAGAGGCAAATTAAGAGAGATTCCTTCAATTGACTATACTATGCCATGTGCTGTTGTTGCGGGGTATCCAAATGTAGGTAAAAGCAGCATTGTAAAATTAATCTCTACAAATAAAAAAATTGAAATTCGAGAATATCCTTTTACAACAAAAAAATTGAATATTGGCCATTTAGAAATTGATAGAAAATTTGACAAAATCAAACTGCAATGTTTAGATACCCCAGGTATTTTAGACAGAAAAATGTCAAAAAGAAATTATATCGAATTACAGGCAATTTTGGCTCTTAGATTAATCTCTGATTTAATTTTGTTTATTTTTGATCCTACTCCTGCTTGTGGGTATTCAGTTGACTCTCAAATAGAATTGTTTAATGAAATAATACAAAATTTTACCAAAGATGGTCAAATAGAAGTTATTATAGTATTTAACAAAAAGGATTTAGCTAGTTCGTCTGAAATAAATTATCTCAAGGAAAAATTAAATTTAAAGGAAGATGATTTTTTCTTAACTAATGCTCTAACTGGGGAAAATCTTGATTTAATAATTTCCTATTTAAAAAATCGTTATGTGAAAACTTAAAATAAATAAGAATTAAATATTCTTTTCATTCACCATAAAACAAAATTAATCCTTATCGATAATTGAAAAAAAATCTTCCTTATGGCATGTGAGGGTGATTGGAAGATTAGGAGCAATAATATAAAAATAAATAGATCTGTTTAAATAGTTTTATTTATATTGATTAATTATGAAACAAAAAACGATTTCATTATCAGAGCGGGCATATAATTTACTAAAAAACGAAAAAAGAGAAGGTGAATCATTTTCAAGGTTAATAGAAAGGATAATTTCTAAAAAAGACAATCCATGGCTATTAATGCAAAATAAGTTTGATCCAGAATTATGGGAAGGTTTAAAAGAAAATGTAAAAAAAATTAGAGAAAAAAATTTAACAGGTAATGAAACCAATGATTAAAATTATTGAAACTGATGTCGTCATTGATTTTTTGAGAGGTAAAGATCAAGACACCAATGAAAAAATAAATGAATTGATAAATCAAGGTGTAGATCTAAGAATCACTCAGACCACCGCATGTGAATTATGGTATGGCGTTTATCGTTTAAAATCAAGAAAGAAACAGATTTCCGAAATAAAAAAATTAAATATGTTTTTATTAAATTTTCCAGAAATTCTAACATTGGATAATGATTCAAGTAAAATATATGGCGAAATTTGTGCTGAATTGGATAATAAAGGACTTCGAGTACCTCAATTTGATCTTTTAAATGCTTCTATTGCGGTTGCAAATAAATTTGCTTTAATTACAAGGGATAAACGTCATTTTTTAAGGATAAATGATTTATCTGAATTTGATTTTTTAGAGTTATGGTAATCTCCCGATTCTAATTAATTTTACTTCAATCACCAAAGTTTTCATCTAAATCATGATTTAGGTCTTCTTTAAATTTTAAAAATTCGTTCTTTTTAAACTTCTTAGGAAGAAATCTTTTGCTTTTCTTTCCTAACAACTCAATAATAAGAATTATTAATCCGGTTATTAGAAGCGCGGCCATTAAATCTTGAAATAAATATAACTCAATTATATAACTAAAAATTGCTAATAGACCAGAAGCTAAAGAAATTATAAGAATGATAGTCGTAAATAGGCGTATATTAAAAAAAGAATAAATCCTATTCTTTTCTATCGTATTTTTTTTACTAAAAGAAAGTTTAACCACTCTTATCAAATTATTTTTAATTACAACATTTTTACACGATTTCAATTTAACAAATGAAATTATTGAATCCTCAATGATTATATTTTGGCAGTTATCTAAGACTAACATCCCGATATCAATATCTTTTAAATGAATATACAGATCTTCTGTCTTAAATATGACATTATATGGAAGAGTCTCATCCTCAACAATAATAGGATTATCTTGAGTACCACTACCTTTCCAATCTATTTTTTCAATGTTTTCCATTAAGAATTCCTTTTCAATTACATTTGGTATATCCAAAAAAATTCACTTTTTTTAGTAATTTATTTGATTTTTATATCATAAAATTAAATATAATTAATAATGAATAATCTTTTGATTTTAGGATTAGATATTGGAGGCGTAAATACAAAAACAGCTTTAATTAAATTTAATAATTCTGAAATTAAAGAATCATTTTCTCATATTGAATATTTTCCGTTTTGGGAGAAAATTATAGATGAAATACTAAAAATGCTAACAAAGGTTGTATCCATATTAGAAAAAAAAAGTAATAATAAATATAAACTAATAAATGTTGATCATATTGCCATAACCATTACTGCCGAGCTTTCTGATGCTTTTCAAACAAAGCGTGAAGGTATTTTTACGATTCTAGATGCTTTAGGAGAAGTATTTGAAATTCAAAAATTATTTTTTATTAATAATGAGGGTAAATTTATTGATTATGAGACGGCAAAGAGCGAATATTACTCAATCGCAGCAGCAAATTGGGTGTCTACTTCTTTGTTTTTAGGTCATTTTATTTCACAATGCGTTTTAATTGATGCAGGTTCAATAACTATCGATATTATTCCTATCCTTAATTCATTTCCTGTTGCTAAAGGTAAGGATGATATTTCAAGGATGTTAAATCATGAATTGATATATACTGGTGGTTTAAGAGCAACGATCCCATCAATTACGCATGTTGTACCTTATAAAGGAGAGTTAATACGAATCTCTTTTGAAAAATTTGCTTTAATTTCAGATATTCACCGAATAT
>SDNM01000294.1 GCA_004524385.1 Promethearchaeota archaeon | reverse complement strand
TTATGCTGCGATAATTGCATATTTAAACTCTGCAAACATATTAGTAGGGATACCTGCAATATTAATAAGTTTAGTTCCAGTTGCCATAACATTTTTAATTTTTTTAGTCGTTCAATTAGCTGCGATAATTTTAGCAAATAGGAAAGTATTGAAAGTAAGACCTATGTTAGCATTGAAAAGGGTGGGTGAATAAAAAAAATGCCAATAGATAAAGATGTCATGATTGAAGCTATAGATGTGAATAAGGAATATAGGCGATCAGGGGCTATAATCAGGGCTCTAGTAGATATTAATATGAGCATTAAATCAGGTGAATTTATTATAATTCAGGGACCAACGGGATGTGGAAAATCAACCCTACTTAATGTTCTATCAGGTTTGGACTTGCCGGACTCCGGTAAGATAATTTTTGATGGTGAAAATATAGCACGATCTAAAGAAGATCGTTTATCAAAAATTAGGCGTCAAAAAGTTGGCATGATATTTCAAGACTTTAACCTTATAAAAACACTAACGGCTGTTGAAAATGTCGAATCCATGCTCTGGCCAACAGTATTAAGTAATAAGGAAATAGAGAATCGAGCTATCGCAGCATTACGGGACGTTAATATGCTTGAAAGAAAAGATCATTTCCCAGTTCAGATGAGCGGTGGAGAAAAGCAAAGAGTGGCTATAGCACGAGCAATAATTGGCAAACCAAGAGTTATTTTCGCAGACGAACCTTCAGGTAATTTAGATCCAGAATCGGAAACACAAATTATGGAACTTCTTAAGAAGATAAATAAAGATTATGAGACGACTATACTCTGCGTCTCCCATCGCAATACTGTTGCAAAGCACGGCGACAGAATAATAAAAATGGATAATGGAAGAATTGTTTAGGACAATTAAATAAATTTCTTTTAATTTTTTTTATTTATTTTTTAGAAATACTCTTTTTGAGAACTATTGGGTATTGAATTATAATAAACTAAGAAAGTGATTTCATAAGAAATTTTAAAATCGAGATTTTTCTTTTTATGTAAATTTTTAAATTCTAAAAATTAATATATTTATAATAAATTAAAAGATTTTTTTAAGAATAAGCGAGAAAAATCGGTTCATGTCAAAGGAAATTAAAGGAGTTATTATTAGTCGCGCCGTAGTTTTAATTTCAATAATTATATTGCCAATTATAATTTTCTTGATTTTCTTTATTACTGATTTTTCGCTTTGGTTCTCTGATAATAAGATGTTAACTTTTCTTATTATAAAAATCCTCTGCCCTTTAGTATTTAGCGTTTCATGGTTATTTTTTTTAATTCTATTTGCGACTAGATTATCAATGGCTATGGAATCTATGGATAAAACGGTTGCTGTTGTTCCTATAAGATTAAAATTATTTTTTGGAGCAAATGCGCTTTTTATACTTTTTATTTTTGTTTTTCCTATAATCACACCACTAATTTCTATTTTAAGCTTTTCTAGTATGGCGTGGAGATTAACAACTTTTAGAAAAGAATCATGGGATGAGCAAAAAACTTCTTTAATAACTAAAATTTTAATAGGTTTATTTTGTATTTTGCCTATTATTTGTTCAATTATCATATTACCCCAATACATAGAATTGGCCATATTTTTATGGTATGATATATGGGTTCCTTTATTGCCCTTTCTTTTTCGTATTTCTTATAGTATATATACCGCATTAGCAATTGGATCTTTATTTATATTGTTATCAAATAAAGGTGTTAGCGAATATGAGCAACTTTTTGAAGAACCCAAATCAGAGATGACGATCTGGTATATTAGAATTGGAGAAATCTTCCTTTTTATCTTCTTCTTATTTTTAGAAGGTTTTTTTACAGGATTTCAACGATTTGAAATTATTGAGTTATTTTATATTAGTGGATTTATTATTGGTATTGTCGTGGCGATTATTAATTTTATAACGGGTAAGAAAAGAAAAACTAGCTTTAAAAGTTATTTTTTTGGTTATTTTTTAGCAGCTTTATTTATGGGAGCAAATCTGTTGATAGTAAATGCCGATTGGTCATATTTAATACAACTTATAAGTTTAATTTTAACAGCTTTTGTATTTATCTTTATTTTCTTTTATACGTTCATTCGTTTAGAAGAAAAAGAATTTTAAAACGATGTTTTGATTAAGTATTATATATTCTTATTTAAACATAATATTCTTTACTCTAAAAAACTTAAAGCAAATTTAAAAAATCAGTAAAAACCTGAATTTTTCATCATAGATTTAGTTAAACTCTCAAAAACAATCTCAACATTCGCCCCTGTTTTTGCACTACATTCTATAAATGCGGAAGCATTTCTTGATTTGGCTATTTCTATACCCTCATCATTACTTACTTCGCGCTCATCCGCAAGATCACCTTTGCCACCAACAACAATTATAGGAAAAAGTGTTTCAGCTTCTTTTTGAATTACAAGCAACCAATCGTCAATATGGGCTAAAGATGAATAATTTGTAATATCATACATAAAAATCCCTCCAGCCGCACCTTTCACATAAGTCGGTAATATAAATCTAAACCTTTCTTCTCCACCAAAGTCCCAAATTTGCAGTTTAATTTTAAAATCATCAATTTCTATACTCTTTACTTCAAATTCTACTCCAATAGTCATTTTTGAATCTGATTTAAAAAGATTTGTCATGTAGCGCTGAGTTAATGTAGTTTTTCCTGTCCCAGCATCACCAAAGATGATTATTTTATATGTCGCGTCAAACATGATTCATATATTTGGATTTTTTTGTGAGTTAAGAAAATTAAAATTCCAATATTTGATTAAATTCATCAATCATATAAATATTTTTAATTTGATATTTATAATTTAAAGATTAACTCAATATTCAATACATTAAAATTAAAATCAATTTTTAATATAATTTACAAAATACTGAAAAGATTAGTTAGATTTTGTTAAATATTGAAATTCTAAATAACTCATTATTCTGTAACTATCTATGCTTATAGTTGATAAAACGACAATTGCCGAATTTTTAATTGAAAGAATTAAAGATTTTCCCAAAATCGGGGTACTAGCGCTTGAGAATTATATTGAAATACCCCCCATAGAAATTGACTATACATATGCTTATCCATGTT
>SDNM01000293.1 GCA_004524385.1 Promethearchaeota archaeon | reverse complement strand
GCTTTTCTATAATAATCCTCGTAGATTGTGCCATGTGTTTGTATATCTCTATACAATATTACTATATTTGAATTTGGATTAATTTCTTTAATTAACATAGAATTTTTTAAAGCAGTCATGCAACATATATTAGAACAATAGGGTCTCTCTTCATTTCGCGCTCCAACGCATTGAATCATTACAATATTTTGACCATCTACTTTATTATTTTTTAATAATTGTTCTAATTCTAATTGAGTGATAATATTTTTGCCATTATAACCGAATAATCCCTCAGGGGTAAGTACTTTTGCACCTGTTGCTACAATTATTATTCCCGCTTTTATTTTAGATATTTGATCATCTTTTTTAACTGATATTACAAAATTTCCTATAAATCCTTCAACTTCAATTGGAATAGCTGAAGTAAAAACTTTGATGTTTGGGTGACTTTTTACTAATTGAGTAATTTCTAATAGATTTGAAGCATCCTCTTGGATGGGAAACACCTTATTTAGCGATTTTAAGTTTCCACCTAACTCTTTTTCCTTTTCTATAAGAGTTGTTTGAAAACCTTGATTTGCTAGATTTAGAGCAGCATTCATCCCGGCAATCCCAGCTCCAATAATTAAAGCAGATGGATTTACACCTACTTTTATCTTTTCTAGAGGCTCTAATAAAATAGCCTTATTCACGCCCATTCGAATTAAATCTTTTGCTTTTTCAGTTCCTTTTTCAGGTTCTTTCATGTGAACCCAAGAATCTTGTTCACGAATATTTACCATTTCAAATAAATAGGGATTCAAACCTGCCTCCTGGCATGTTTTTCTAAATAACGGTTCATGAGTCCGAGGTGTGCAGGAAGCAATAACAACCCGATTCAAATTATGCTTTTGAATACTCTTTCTAATCTGAGATAATCCAAGTTCAGAGCATGTATAAATGTTATTGGTTGCATATACAACATTGGGTATTGTTTTAGCATATTCTGTTATACTTTCAATATCTAAAACTCCTCCAATATTTGTACCGCAATGACAAATGAATACTCCAACTCTTATATCTTCCATTTTATCACCGCCTCATAATAGTTTCAGCTGCTCTTGCAGCAGCACCACTAGCATCTACAACAGAGGTTGGGATATCCATAGGTTCCCTGCAAGCTCCACATAGAAAAATGCCTTTCTTTGAAGATAATTGAGGATGATAAGTATCACCTTTAAAGAAATTATATTTATCAAGCTCTACTCCTATGGTTTCTGCTAATTTCCCAGTATCTTTCTTTGGAACCATGCTTGCTGCTAATATTACCATATCAAAAGTTTCTTGTTTGATTTTGAAAGTATTAATATCTTCATAAATGACAATTGGATTTTTCTCTTTGTCCTCAATAATTTTCGTAACTTTTCCTTTAGTATACGTTACATTATAATCTTCATTTCCTCTTTTAAGGTATTTTTGAAAGTCTTTTCCAGGTGCTCGAAGATCTATATAAAAAATAGTTGATTCAATTTCATTATCATGTTCATGAGCAATCATGGCTTCTTTTGTTGTGTACATACAACAGCAAGAGGAACAGTAAGCATTATTTCTAATATCTCTCGATCCTACACAATTAATAAATGCTAATTTCTTAGGTTCTTTTTTATCTGAAGGTCTAACTAAATGCCCGTTTAAAGGCCCTGAAGCGCAAATTAATCTTTCAAATTCTAAACTAGACACAACATTTTGTATTCTACCATAACCTAAGCGAGGTAATAATGAAGCATCGAATACATCAAAACCAGTCGCAATTATTATGGATCCCACGTTAAACTCGAGTTCTTCATCCTTTTCTGAGAAATCTATCGCATCTAGACCACATGCAGCAGCACATAAGCCACAGATCCCATATTCAAAATATAGACATTTTGTATCATCAATTAGATATACTAATGGGACAGAGGATGGAAAAGCAATGTAGATTGCTCCATGACTCTTTAAATCTACATCAAAATTGTTGGGAATTCCTCTAACAGGACAAATTTCAGCACAATCTCCGCATCCGTTACATATATCTTCTTTAACATATCGAGCTTTTTTAAGCACCTTAACCTTAAAATTGCCTGCTTCCCCTGAAATCTCTTCTACTTCTGATAAAGTGTGTAGGGTTATGTTAGGGTGACGAAAACATTCTGCTAGTTTTGGAGCTAAAATGCATATTGAACAGTCATTTGTAGGGAATGTTTTATCTAATTGTGCCATTCGTCCTCCAATACATGAATCTTTCTCCACCAACTCAACTTTAATTCCTCTTTCAGCTAAGTCTAAAGAAGCTTGAATCCCCGCAATGCCACCACCAATGACTACAACACTTTTAGATTCATCATCCATGAAGATTCCCAGAATAATTTAATTTTAATCAAGGATATTTCATTTTTTATTCAATTATTTTTTCCTATTTGAACATCTTTCTTCTACTAAGTCGAAAATAATTCATAAATTAAAATTTTTTTTATTATAATTGAAAAGCTTAATCATTTGATAGGATTTAATAGAAATATCACTCTAAATACTTCATGCTTATACGAAAAAGAGTAATTTTCCAAGAAAGCTCGCCAAATCAATAACTTTTATCCTATCATTTAATTTTTCAGAGTCCTCATCTAAAGAGGGTTCAGTCAAGTAACAATTGAAGTGTGTTAAACATTTTGGGCAAGGAACGATTAAATATTCGGCTCCTGTATCAATAGCCTCTTTGATACGATTTTTCCTTAATATACGAGTAGATTCATTACAATTCATAAATGCTGAAACCCCACAGCAATTTGCATCGTCTTTGATATTTTCCATCTCAATTAATTCAACACCAGGTATTTTTTTCAATAATTCTCTTGGAGCATCATAGAGTTTTCCACCTAAACGCCCTAATCTGCATGAATCGTGATATGTCACTTTAACTTTTAATTCTTGGGACAATCTAATATTTTCAAGAATTTTTTCTTTTAAAAAGAATTCTGAGAAATGGAATACTTCAAAATCAAAATCATCTATAACTTTTGGATAATCAAATTTCCAAGTTCTATATCCTTCCGCACATCCTAAGATGATTGTTTTAACCCCGGCATCTTTATATAGTTTGACATTAAATTCGGCAAGCTTTTTAAAGGTTT
>SDNM01000292.1 GCA_004524385.1 Promethearchaeota archaeon | reverse complement strand
GGATCCTCTAGAGCAGGATCTCCTCGCTGCGGTACAAGCTGGAGTCGCTGCAGGAATGGCGGCGGGCGCAACGACTGGCAGCGTGGTTGGCGCAATAATTAAGTACTCTGGATCGCTCGCCCGGATGTTCCTCCAGCGTAGCTTGGATATCTTTAACACGGTTACAAATCGAGAAGACTTAATCGAACAACTGTATTCGACAGTGCTCGTTAACAAACATCCACGCTGGGACTCGGATAAGTTACCACCCCGTCAGAAAGCACCACTTGACACAGATTTACCATGCACTAGCCCCCTGTTCTGTGAACAAATCCCACTCGCCCTCGCAGCTTTTGTATTCGCTGACGGCAACCCGTCCGATGCGATCCCGCTTACAGTGATGATCGGTCGCGACTGCGACACGACTGCGACGACAGTTGGTTCGTGGTGTGGAGCATTGCACGGTGAGTCTGAACTTCCCGAAGAATGGGTTGAAACCGTATGTAGAATCAATAAGCCCGAGATCGACATCAGGGATCTCGTCGAGAGGCTGATAGCACAATATGGTGGCGATTAACGCCATATATTTATAGTTGGATCTCAATTCCTATTGTCTTAATATCTTCCGGAACTTTTTTAGCAGTTTTTAAATAACCCAAGATTATATTGATTAGCATATCTTGCATTAAATCATTCAAGGGAATTTCTTTGTCATTTGTTTTTAAGATTACTTTTGTCATAAGTTTCCTTATCATTTTATAATTATTAAAATTTAACTTTATATTTTAAAAAAATAGAAGATTATTAAAATCAATTTACTTGTAATAAAGAATAAGGAGAATCTGTCTTATTTTCAGAAATTTCTATTATATACTCTTTATTTAATTTCTTCCATCTTCTCATACCAATTCTCATTCCAATATTCCGGCCAAAATCATTGAACATTTTATTTGCTCGATATTTAAATGTACGACATTTAAAGCGAAAGAGATGAACGAAATCTCGGCAAAACTGTCGGAAAATTTTCCATGCTCCAAATACTTTTTTGTAGGCTCTTAATATACCATCCATTACATCCTTTTCGGACATATTTTTTGGTTTCACATTTACATGGAAGCCGTCATAGTTATCCCAATTTTCCGAGACAATACGGGATTTTCCAATTGATTTATAATATTCTGTTCCTGGAAAGGGAGTAATTGCAAGAAATTGGGCAAATTCCATCAAATTTTTACGGCAAAATTTTATAGTATTCTTAAAAACTTCAGGATTATCTTCATCTGAACCAAAAATAAACATTCCATGAACAGAAATTCCATATCTCTGGAACACCTTCACAGCTTGTAGTACTTCATCTGCTGTTTCGTTTTTATTTAAATCCTTAAGAGTAGCATCATTTATAGATTCAAAGCCTATAAATACTCTCCTGCAGCCAGTTTCTGCCATTTTCTTAACAAGTTCTTCATCATTTGCCAGATCAGCTCTAACTTGAGTAATCCATTTAAATTTTAATTTTTCTTCCTTTATTTTTTCCAAAAGTTCAAGACTAATTCTCTTTTTCGCACAGAAATTATCATCATAGAAAAAGATTTTTTTCTTCTTAAAAAACTGAAGTTGTTGCTTTATTTCCTCAATTGTCCTTTCAGGAGTTTGGATTCTATATTTTCGACCATAAACAAGTGTTACACAGCAAAATGTGCAATTAAATGGACACCCGAGTGAAGTCATAATTGGAATAATTTTGGATTTCTTGGCATTTATCATTAGAGAAAAATCTGGAATAGGCCGTTGGTCTAAATTTTCTAGCGGAGTACCATATACAATTTTATCACTTAGATTTCCCTTTATTAAATCTATTATAATGTTGTCTCCTTCACCAACAGCAACTTGATCTGCGTATTGACTTGGTTCCTCGGGATTAAGTGATGCATGAATTCCCCCAATAATTATTCTCCCCTCAGGCCGGATCTCTCTATATTTTGTAGCGATTTCATATCCTCGAAAAGCTGAATTAGTTAATAAAGTTAATATAAGAATATCAGCTGCAGGAAGATAATTTTCAATTTTATCTGATTTATCCAAAATATTCTCTTTTATGACTAATACGTCGTATCCCGCTTGATGAAGCTTAGTTGCTAAATGTATAGGTCCTAACAATGGAAGCTTCATAGCGAATGTAAAAACGTTTGCTTCTGATCCAGAAGGTTCTAGAAATAAAATTTTTTTATCTTTGTTATCTGAATCCATATCTATCGACCATTTATTTACCCTAAAATATTTATTTTTAGTATTAAATTTTTTCTTATCTTTTCTATTAACTTTTTTTATCACTTAAAAAAATTTTGAGATGAAGAAATCGAAAAACAAAAGCTTATATCTGCTCAATTTATCTTTTAAGAAAAAAAAATTTATAAGAATAACTAATTAATATGGAAATAATTTCAAAATTATTAAGTCTTTCAGACGATGCGGTTGCTATATATTTTAAAATTTTGGGAAAAAATCCATTAACTTATAAAGAGCTTCATACTTTTAATCTTAATTTATCTAATGCTAAGTTTAAAGAAATTATCAATGAACTTGTTGATAATAAATTGCTCTTAAATAAAACTCCAAAAAACTCGCAAATTCTTACTCATTATATAGCAATGCCTCCATTCTTTATTATTAATAATTTAATTACTCAAATAAAAAATAATTTAACAGAGAATAATAAAACTAAACAAGACAGCGATTTCAAAGTATTTATTGATTTAATAAAAAAAACCGAAGAAGAATTAAAAAAAATAATTACTTCTGAATTAGCTGATATTTCTATTACGCTTATCCAGCTTAAAAGTGAATTAAATGATAAACTTAATGCTATTGGCTTTAAAGATAGCGAATGGGACATAATACATGATTACATCAAGTTCAAATTATCTCTAAAAACTCATGAGAAAGCTCAAGAAATAGGTAGTAAAATTTCAGAGAAATTTAAAAAATTTGATAATATTACTAATATTCAGCAAGACATTATCCAAGATGGAAATCTTTTATCAAGTATACAATTTATAGAAAATTTCATGCAATTAATTTTAAAATATTATGCTGAATTAAATTTTTTTATTTTTGATAAATTTTGGCCTATAAACAGTAAAAAAAAAATTTGTGAAGAAATTTC
>SDNM01000291.1 GCA_004524385.1 Promethearchaeota archaeon | reverse complement strand
CCAGTTAAAAGAGGTGCAAATTACCAAGTTATCCCCATTGAAAAAATATTTCAATCCATTCGCGAAGAGTATTCCCGTTTAATTGATAAAACTCATTTGCTTGAAGATGAAATAAGCGAGCTAGAGGTTGATACAGAAGAATCTGAACCCCGTGTCTGGTCAATCAACTCTAAAGAAAAAATTAGGAAAAAAATAAAAGAATTAATTATACAAGCAGAAAACAGAATATTTTTTATTATTACTCCCGATTTATTAATGGATGAACTTGGGGGATATGAGTGGATAACGAAAGAGTTATGGAATAAGAAATTCGTTTCCAATTCAATTCAAATTGTTATTGCTTTAAAATTTTTTGATGGAATAAAAGAAGAAATTAAAAAGTTCTTAAAATTAAAAATTAAAGTCCATTCTATCGTAGGCGACACGGTCATACCATTTGGTTTATTAATCACCGATGATGATTTTATACTCACCACTCTTGATCAAGTGAGCGGAGCGCCAGAATATACATCAGGATTATGGTTAGAACATGGTCGACCCAAACAAATAATTGGATATGAACATTTGTTTAGACATTTTATTAGCTCTGAGTGTAAAGAGGCAGCATTGGAAACAAGGAAAAAAGAGGCTCCAGATTTATTTTAAATTATAAGTAATTGTTTAAATAAAAAAATAAAACGTATTTATGGTTAAATAAATTTAACTATATATTATATAAAAAATCCGTAGGGTAATAGAATGAGTTATAGGGGTAAGGTAATTCTTTTAGGTGATGCTGGCGTTGGAAAAACCAGTTTAATTGCTCGATATGTGGATAATATGTTTAGATCTGAATATATTCAAACCGTAGGTGCTAATTTTCTAATTAAAGAAGTTAATTTAAAAAGAATAGTCGACAAGATGAAAAGAGAAAATCTTGAAATTCCCTCAGGAATGTCTTCTTTCACACTTTTCTATTGGGATATTGGAGGTCAAAAAGACAAGTTATTCGTAACAGAATATTATTTTTTACAAGCTGTAGGTGCCATGGTCGCGTTCAGTATAGCTAATAGAGAGAGTTTCAATAATCTAGATTTTTGGATATCAAAGATGAAAGAATTGAGCGGGGATGTTCCATTTATAATTATTGGAAATAAAACTGATTTACAAGATAAAAGAGTTGTTCATACTGAAGAAATAGAAAAAAAAGCAAAGTCCTACGGTGTACAATATTTTGAAACCTCTGCAAAGTTAAATGAAAGCGTCGATATAGCTTTTGAGGATCTTTCTATTCAAATATTAAATAATCTTAAATAATTCTCTATTTTAATTTCTAATTGTTAAGATCTTTATTTAACGTTTTTTACTTATTTAATTATAATTTACTATGAGTGTTTTACTAATCCCTATAGCACCATTAGGAAGAACAAAGACTCGATTAAGGGGATGCTTTTCAAATGAGCAACTTAAAGAGTTAACAATTGCTATGTTCAAAGATTTAAGTAGTAAATTGTTAAATGTAAACTGCTTTAAAGAGAAAATTGTATATTGTAATGACAATTTAATACTACAGCTTGCAGAAGATTATGGTTTAATCGGCATTAAGGAGGAATTAACACAACCTAGAAAATCTTTTGATGATGTTATTAAAGATCTCAACACTATAGCAATAAAAAGATTTAATGCTGAGCAAACTATTTTTACCTTTTTAGATATAATCTTAATATCGGCTAAAAATCTTAATGAAATTAACTCTTTAGTAAAAGAGAACCAGTTAATTGTTTGTCCCGCAATAAATTCAGCAGGCGTTTCTATATTGGGAAGAAATCCTCCAGATGTTGTTTCCACTCGTTTTTCAGATCCCGAAATTCCTTCTCTTGTAGCCCTAATAAACCATGCGAAAGAGAAAGGAATAGAGAAAATAGCAATCTACGATTCATTTAGATCCGGTTTTGATATAGATATTAAACAAGATTTAGTGTTAGCTTACGAATATTTAAAAATATTTAATCTAACGGATACATTAACTTTCCACTTTTTGAAAAATAACTTAAAATTAACATTAAAAAAGATAAATGCAAACAATAATCGGGAGTTTTCTTTCGCGCTCAAAGAGGAAGATTAGATTTTCTAATTTTAAAATTCAAAGGTAATATTTATTTTCAAATCCTCTTGCAATATATCGCTAATTGCTTTTTGAAGAATCTCACGTTCTTCTTTTAATGATTCTAAATATTTTTTATAATCCTTATTTTTTCTATCAACATTTAATTGAATATGTTCTAATTTTGCAGTATTGGTTGATATCTTATTCTTAACATCTTTTAATTTTTCTGAAAGACCTGCATCTTTTATTTCTTGCTCTATTTCTTTAATATTATTCCTTAAATTTTTAAACTCTTCAATAAATTCATGTATTATCTTTTCATCGAAAATTTTATTAATTTGTTCAATTGTCTTAACTTTTGTATCTGTTTTAAGATTTAATATATCACCCTCCTCTAATGTATATCTTAGATGGACTAATAACGCGGAAAATTTTGGCAAATCTGTACGTTCTTTGATTAGCGTCGCAACTGGATCTTTTAGAAAATTTCTTAAATAATTTAAGTTGATATTAGAAATATGAATTGTTTCTTTATCTAATTCAAATTTTAATTTTTTTAAAGCTTTTTTAAAACCAATTTCATCATTAATTTTTATTTTTAATTTAAAAAGTGTGTCACGTTCGCTTTCAAGTTTTTTAAATAATTCGTTCTTTTCAAGGTTAATTAACTCTGAATTTAATTTTTCTAAACTGTTATTAGTTTCTTCTGCCATTAATTCAAAGCTAGCTAAATCTGATTTTGAATTTTCAATATTTTCTTTAAGACTGATTAATTTAGGTAATTTTTTCAATAAATCTTCTGCGTTTTTTACATCTCCATACTTTTTTCTTAAAAATGAGTCTAACATTGCTTGCTTTTTTTGTAGTTTGCGAGTTCTATAATTCAGTTCTTTTATTTCAGTTTGTACTTCTTTCTGAAATTTAGGGAGTGATTTTCTCGCAATTTCATTTATAGATTTAAATAATTTTTTAATGGAATTAATTAATTCTATTAGATTTGAATAATTAATTTCTTCTTCTTCAGGGATTTCAATCTCATCTACATAGCTCTTAACT
>SDNM01000290.1 GCA_004524385.1 Promethearchaeota archaeon | reverse complement strand
TTCCCCAAGATTAGTGAGATTTTCATAGGGATGGTGATTTTCAATGCAAATTGTATCTACAATTTCTCTTCCAAGCTTTAGAATACAATCATGTCGATTCATTGGTTTATGAGCTCCTAAAGCTAATAAAATAATTATTTGGTCCTTCGTTATACTTGCTTTTTCTAATTCCTCAAAAACAAAGGGTAATACTTTATAGACTGGTGTAGTTCTTGTCATATCATCAACAACAATTACAACTTTTTCCTTTCCTTTTGCTAATTCTGATAATTTAGGAGTTCCAATTGGATTAAGAATAGATTCTTTAATTTCATTATCAGAGATTTGTGGAGCGTCCGCTCCGTTCATTCTACAAACGGAAACATCCCAAGAATCTGGAAATTTTAATTCTAAATATTCTGGGTCTCGCCACGCAGCCCAGGGTACTTTAAATATCTTTACCAAGAAAATTCACTTCTATATTTTTTTTAAATAATATTTCAATTTCCATTATTAATTAATCTTTTAAATTTCTCTTAAGATAAAAAGATAAAGAATTGAATATTTACTTAAACATCAAAATTCTAAGAAAACACATTCTGTTTTACTTTTACTCAGATGATTGATAATATAAAGATTTTCGATTCACATATTCATTATATGGGGAAATTTAAAAGAAGGGATGAAACCTTAATAGACTTTTTAGATAGATTTCGAATTGACAAATCAATTGTCACTACATTGAACACATCTGCTAATAAGAATTTGCTAATTAGAGATGATATAAATTTTAACAAAAAGGAATATGCTGAAAAATTATATGCAAAAAGTCAACATAATCACGAAGAAGTTAGAGATTTAATTAAGAAAAATTCAGATAGATTAGTAGGGGTTTATTGGTTTAATCCCAGAATTGCCGATGACAACGACTGGAAAACTTTAGAAAAATTTATTAAAGATTACAATTTTAAAGGTGTAAAAATTCAAGCTTCACTTGATAATTTAAAGATTCCAGATGATTTGTTTGAATTAGCAGAATTTTGTATAGGTTTCGATATTCCACTTTTTATTCACTCTGGACAATCCTTCTTTTTTCAAGAACCATTTCGCGTTAAAGATATATATACTTTAGTTAAAAAATATGGAGAGCTCAAATGTGTCATTTTGCATGCGGCTTACACTATGGAATATTGTATCAGTTGTTTGAAATTTTTTCCTAAATGCTCTAATGTATATTTTGAAACAAGTTTATCAGTCCCATATGGAATAAATATTTTAATTAAAGTCATGGGGAACCACCGGGTTATGTATGGATCAGATTCACCAGCAGCAACCACACCAGATATAGAAATTAATAAGATTAGAATTCTTGATTTAGATAAAAAAACGTTAGAAAATGTATTTTATAATAATATAAGCAATCTAATAGGTGAAATCTCATAAATCAACAAGATAAATTTAGAATTTTTGACAGTCATCTCCATACCTATGGAAAATTCATAGGAGAATCTAAAAATGTGCTTGAATATATGGATAGATTTAACGTAGAGAAAGCAATAATAACAACAATTAATAGAGCAAAATTTTTTCAAAAGAACGATAAATCCGGAAATGTAAATCCGCTCGAGAATAATATGGCAGATCTTTTAAAGAATTTTAAAAAAGTAATGATAAAAGGGCAGCTACCTCATCAAGACGTAATAGATATTGCAAATAAAGCTCCCGAACGATTTTATAAACTTTTTTGGTTTAATCCTAATTTAGAACCTGAAGAAGAAGAATCAAACTACAAAATTTTAGAAGAACATTTTAAAAAAGGATTCTGCGGCGTAAAAATACATAACATATTTCATATGTTCAGAGTTCCAAGAGATATTCTTAAATTAGTGTCATTTATTCAGGAATATAACAAAAATTTTATTTTATTTATTCATTCTGCCCCTAATACATCGTTTTTAAGAGGTATTTCATGTAAGGATATCGTAAAATTAGCAACAAAATTTCCAGAATTGAGAATAATTGTAGGACATGCTGCCTATTGCATGGAATATAGTATGGATGTTGCATTTAATCTAAAAAAATTTAAGAATGTTTATTTTGAGACTTCTGCTTCTGCGTCTTTTGGAATTTATAATATATTTAAGGCTGTAGGCTCTAAACGCATTTTATTTGGGTCTGACTCTCCGGTTGTATCTCCAATCCAGCTTGAAATCGATAAAATATTGACATTGCCTATTTCTAATGAGGTAAAACAAGATATCTTATATAATAATGTAAATAAGCTACTTGAATTTTGTCAAAATTAATGCAAATAAAAATCCTTATTATGTAATCTTAAATTTACTAAATAATTTATTTTTTTTATTCCCTAATTCAGACTTTAACAAATTTAAAATATCTTTAACAAATAATCTTATTGTTAAAATAAACTCAATTAAGGTCTAATAAAAGATAAAATTAAATGAAAATCTTATCGTTTTAAATAAAGTAAAAATAGTAAAAATTAACTTTTAAGAGATTCTTGTGATAATATAAAAATTAATATAGTATAGAGGAAGAACGTCCATTCCATATTTTAAAAAAATTCTTCTTATTCAAGCTTCTCAAATTCGAGTACCTGGAGAATACTTTTTTGGCATACCATATGGTGTTTTATTTCTGAATTCTTATTTGCGTAAGGCAGGCATTGATACTATGATTTTCGATCGACAATTAAATACGTCTCTGAAGAAATTAAAAGAAGTTATTTTAACATATAAACCTGATGTTATTGGTATTTCTGCTGTGACTTCTCAAAGTTATGATGCAAAATTGATAATAAAGAAAGTTAGAGAATGGATGCCTAATATAATTATCATTGTAGGAGGAGTTCATTTTACTGCAGAACCACAAGATGGTCTTGATTATGGAGCGGATTATGTTTTTCGAGGAGAGGGTGAAAAATCGCTTCTTGATTTTATGAATAATGGCCCTCTCGAAGATAAGAAAATTATTTGGGGTGAGCCTTTGGAAAATCTAGATGATATTCCAAATTTAACAATGGATGATGTCGAACCCTATATCGAAATGCTTCGATGGGGTCCGATATATTATTTTGTTTTGATTGGATCAAGAGGGTGCCCTTATAATTGTAATTTTTGTTTGGGAAAAGACCAGAGACCAAAGG
>SDNM01000289.1 GCA_004524385.1 Promethearchaeota archaeon | reverse complement strand
AATATCTCTTTTGTGGACGCACCTGGACATGAAATACTAATGGCAACCATGCTTAGTGGAGCGTCTCTAATGGATGGAGCTTGCCTATTAATTGCTGCAGATGAATCATGTCCCCAACCTCAAACAAGAGAACATTTAGCTGCTTTAAACATTGCAGGGATTAAAAACATCATTGTAGTACAGAACAAAATAGATGCCGTTTCAAAAGAGCAAACTTTAGAGAACTACAATCAAATTAAAGATTTTATTAAAGGAACTGTTGCTGAAAATGCACCAATAATACCAACCTCATCTGTTTTTAACTCAAACATAGATTTAGTTATTCGCGCTTTTGAAGAAGTAATCCCTTCTCCCGAATTGAATAAAGAGGAGGAATTTCAGTTTTTAATAGCTCGGTCATTTGATATTAATCGACCTGGAAGTGAAATTGATGATTTAAAAGGTGGCGTTATTGGTGGTTCTGTATTAAAAGGAAAAATAAAAATTGGTGATAAAATAGAAATTCGACCTGGACTTCATATTAAAGATAATTATATGCCAATAAAATCAACTGTCATTAGTATTAGTCAAGGTAAGAATTTATTAGAGGAAGCTAAGCCAGGGGGGCTTATAGGTTTAGGCACAAAATTAGATCCATCTTTGACTAAGGGAGATTCTTTAATTGGTCATTTAGTTGGTCGACCAGGAGAGTTACCAGAAATCCTTTCTGAAGTAGAATTAAATGTTAATCTTTTGGATCGAGTGATAGGTTCTGAAAATATGATAAAAGTGCATGATCTCAAGCATAATGAAAAATTATTGCTAGTTGTTGGTACAGAAAAAACAGGTGGAGTAGTTACAAAAATCTTAAAGAATACCGTAATAATTAAATTAAATCCCCCAATTTGTCCTGCGGAAAATTTTATTTACGCCATTTCTCGTATAATTAATCGCCGTTATCGATTAATTGGATATGGAGTGAATGTAAATCATAATAAATAGGAATAAAATATTTTTTTTAATAATTATATTCGAATTTACTAATTTAAACATTAAGATGAATAGGAAAGATATATTTCCCGTATCTTTCCTTTTATTAAAGATAACGAAGAATCTACTTTATTAAAAATTCTCTTCAACTCGTTAATTACTTCTTGACCTGTATCTAAAGTTCCTGATTTATTTAAATTAATTTTAGTTTCATATAAAACAATAAATTCTTCAACTTTAGAAAGGAAATGTAATATAATTTCGATATTAATTTCGCTGGATAAATCATTTTCGGTTTTCATTTCTTTAAATTCATAAAAAATTTCATTCATTATTCGAGGTTTGATGGATAATAAATCAACAAAGTCGTCTATATTATCAATGAAAATAACAATTATATCAATTTCACCTCGAATAAGGAATCATTTATCTTCATGTTTTAAATAAAAAATTAAACCTAGGATGAAAAAAATTCCTCCTATCCCTCCAAATATTAAAATTAACAGAGGAAAGTGAATAATCGGCGTAACTATATAATTAATATCCAAAAAGGCGCTTACTTCTGCCTTTTTTATCCAATCATCGCTATCTCTTTTATAAATTTTTGCAGTATAATTGCCGTTAGGAACGTCTTCAATTAAGACTTCTCCGTTCTCATCTGTTATTGATGGGCCTAAAGGTTGCGATTTATCTTTTGATATATAAGTCCCAAATTTTTCATCATAGAAATAAATTACAACCTTCAAATCAGATAATGGCATGTTAATATTATCTGTAATAACAATTCTCAGATCTTTTGAAGTCTCATATCTTATTGTAAAAGGACATATCTCTTCCTTAATTATATAGGGTAGCGTAATTTTTATACCCTGTTTTTTAGTAGCAGTTTCGCGAAATATTAAGCTATTTCTAAGATCTTCTTCTAGTTCACTAATATTTATTTGTTTATATAAAACAATCCTTTTAAATAACGAAGTACACCTTATAACTTGGTCAAAGGAAATTGTTTCTTCTAAAATCTTAACATGTTTGAGAAAAATATGTTTTGGTCCAGAAGTTATCATTGGAAAATATATTCTTTCCCTAATATCTTTATCTTCAACAAGTCTATCAATACCCCATGTATAATCAACAGGATCGACGAAATCCAACGTAAAGCTTGCGGTAAAATCAAGCTCTATGAAGCTATCATTAGCTTTAATTAATTCTTTTGTGTACACAGACTTATCAGGATGTAAAAAATCGGTAGTAATTCTAATACCATTTATACTTAAGCTATGACTGCTCAACAAGTTTTTATCGGGATGATCTATAGTTAAATTAACCCTTAAATCATCAGCATCTAAAATATCATATGGTTCGACGATTTCATGAGTTAAGTTATACTCTTTCCCTATAATATGAAAATTGTAATTGAATCTTGGATAAATTATATTATCTTCTTCTGCTATAATTAATTCTTGTGAACTATCTTGAGTAAGTTGCCAAGGGTCAATTGTTAAATTATAACGCCAAATGATATGCATGGTAAAACTTAAAGCAGTTACTTTGAAAAAATCTTTAAAATTAAAAATTAAAAAGTCAATAGTATCAATCTCCTTAGTGGTGTAATTATCTCTAAATACTGGTCTAATCCCCGTATTATTTTCAACTAGCAACTGGTCTATAACGCAATTGGCTAATTTAGAAGAGTAAATTAGATAATCCGTATTTGTATTGTTATATTGAATGCTTAGCGTTTCATTTAATATTACTGTAATTTTTTTGAAATCCTCTATTTTTTCATTACGATTATCAACTTGCGCAATTCTTGAGGTCTTAATGAAATTAATTCCTTCAAAACTCATGTTTAATGCCTTTGAAGTCAAATCTTGCTTATAATTACTATAACTAACATTATCTGTGGAATTAAAACCGTGCTCATAATACTCCAATTTAGTAATATTAATGCTTCCAAGACCATATTTTTCTTCCTCAATTTTCGGGTTATATAAATCTTTTGAGAAACCTTGCGTTTTTGGTTTAGGAATGGAGCTTTCAGAAAGATTTTTGCTATAATTATGTTTATTTTTCTCAACGGATATTAAAGGAATAAATAAATTAGAAAATATGAGAATTATTACTAAAATTTTAGCAAATCTAGTTTTCTTATTCCGATTAGTTGTCATTATTCTTTT
>SDNM01000288.1 GCA_004524385.1 Promethearchaeota archaeon | reverse complement strand
TGTTCCGCGCAATAATGTATTATTTGTTCTCCTTTTAAATTAGCTCCCTTTTTTGGGACGATTAAAGCCACTACTGCCTCACCCCATTTTTCATCTGGCACTCCAATCACCGCACACAATTTAACACCATTAAGTTGATAAATAACATTTTCAATTTCTTTAGGGTATATATTTTCTCCACCACTTACAATCATATCTTTTGCCCTATCTGTTAAGAATAGGTAATCCTTGCCGTTAATTTCTTTTAAATATCCAACGTCCCCTGTAAATAGCCAATTCTTCCCGTCAATTTCTCGAATAGTTTTTTGGGTTAAATCTTTTTTATTCCAATATCCTCTCATTATAGATTTTCCCGATGCAATAATTTCACCAATTTCACCTTTAGGAAGAAATTTTCCATTTTTCCAAATTTCAACTTCAGTACCGATTTGAGGGCACCCACCGCTTTTTAAAATCTCAGGAAACTTTTTTGCTAATTCATGATCTTCAGAAGTTAATTGAGTAATAACAGGCGAATATTCTGTTTGCCCATATGCTTGACGAAATTTTGTAGTAGGTAAAAGTTCCATTGCTCTTGATAAAACAGTAGGAGATATCGGTGCAGCTCCATAAGTCAATTGTTTAAGACTATTAAGATCGTACTTTTTAGCTTCTTCAGACTCTAAAAATTCTACCAAGCTAATAATATTCGTTGGAACACATACAATATGATTAATTTTATATTTATCTATCGATTGTACTATTTTATTGGCCTTAAATCCTTTATGTAAATATATAGTATAACCCATAAATGATGACATAAGAAAGACTAACATCGCTGCCAAATGAAATATGGGAATAGGAATAAGAATACTATGTTCAAGCATTTCTAACCCATTTTCTATATTATCGGCTTTGTGTAAAGAATCAATTACAGCTCGACCGCTACTCATTAAATTATTAAAAAGTCCTTCATGGGTTAGCATAACTCCTTTTGGAAATCCCGTAGTACCTCCAGTATAAGCAATAAAAACCGTGTCGCTTTCATATACTTTTTTAGGAGGTTTAAGTCTTTTTCCTTCGAAGGGTATTTGACAAAGTTTATCAAATTGTTGCTCAGAAATAAATTCTCTGATGGAAGGACATCTTTTCTTATAATAACTTATATCATCTTTAAATTTATCTCCATAAATTAACATAACGGGTTTAGAATCATTTATGCAATATTCTAACTCCTTTTTAGCCATAAAAAAATTTAAGGGTACAATAATTGCAGAAGTTCTGGGGATTGAATAATATGCTACACAAATTTCTATACTGTTTTCTAATAATAGTGCGATTCTATCTCCAGGACTAATTTTAAAATCTTTTATAACATAATTTGCGAAATTATTACATCTTTGATCATATTCGCCGTAAGTAATTTGTTGATTTACATCAACAAGAGCAATTTTATCTGGTATCTTTCTTGCGCCCTTCCTAACAATATAATCTAATTGCATTTATCTCATAATTAAATTATTTATATGATATCTTTAACATAGAATATTTATTTACTATACTTTTAATTTTTACTTAAAACTTAAAATACTATGCTTAAAATTATATAACTTCAAGCAAAATTTAGAGGATATTTACGGTACTTTTCAATAGCAGATCTCATTGCAAGAACATTTTCCCAGGGCATATTTAAAATGTTATGACTTGGACCAACAAAATATCCCCCGCCTGGAGCGGCTGTTTTAATTCCTCTTTTAACTTCTTCTTCAACTTCTTTAGCTGTTCCAAAATTAAGAACCCTAGAGGAATCTAATCCCCCTAGTAAGCATAAACGATCTCCTAAAGTTTCTTTTATATGTGCTAAATCGACGCCCGCTGCGGGTTCAAGAGCTTGAATGCCATTTAATCCCGCATCAACCATATCAGGCAAAAACTCATCTATTTTTCCACATGAATGCTGTATAACTAACATTCCACGTTTTCTACATGCTTGATATATCTGTTTATAATAGGGGAGAATAAATTCTCTTAAATGTTTGAGCGAAAAAATAGTCTGACCTTTATACCCTAAATCATCAAACATCCATACAATTTCTACTCCCGCTTCGGCTAAGCGCTTAATAATTTCAACATTAGTTTTTGCATATTCCGACATCACTTCATGAATAAAGTGCGGATTTTTTCGCATATGATAGGCAACCTTTGTAATAGTCATCCCTTCAAAAAGAGCCTCGAGAGGTGCTATGGCAAGCGGTGCCAAAGGATAGAGATAGGGTGAAAGTGCTTCGACATAAGCCTCCCAAATTCGTGGAGAATAATTATATCTATCATTAATTAATTCTGAAGGCCTTCCATATTTATCCCAGTAGAAATGCAGAATTTCAGGAGAAGTAAAAAAACCATCAATATACCAAGAATAATCTAAACCAGTTTCAACTTGTTTTACATTCTTAAATAATCTTCCACTAATAATTTCTAATCGGCAATCAGGATATTCTGGAGGAGCCTTTCTAAGTTTTTTTTTTACTTTGTTATAACCCCAAGGATCCATGGGATTAGCATCTACATTCCAAAATCGCTGTTCTGTTATTAAATATTTAATATTTGTAGCCTTCGATTGAACCCAAGTATCGCACTCCTTTTTCTCTTCAGAGTCATTAAAGGCCAAAAAGGATTTTGCAGTACGTTCAAAACCCAAAGTAAAAATAGGAATTATATCAGGTTCTCCAT
Source organism: Promethearchaeota archaeon (assembly GCA_004524385.1). Classification (GTDB taxonomy): domain Archaea; phylum Asgardarchaeota; class Lokiarchaeia; order Sigyniarchaeales; family SOKP01; genus LW40-45. The sequence continues at coordinate 444 of SDNM01000288.1, read as the reverse complement.
CGAGTTCAACTGTCCGAAATACCCGTTCTCTTTTTGATAGGCTCATAATAAAAGAGTGAATTTATTGATTAAAAAAGTTTTCACCATAATTATTCAAGAAATTACATTACTGTTAGTATTTTTTACCCTCAATTTAGATTTAAGGGATATTTACGATATTTTTCAATAGCAGCTCTTAATGCTAAAATATTTTCCCATGGTGCATTGAGAATATTGTGGCTTGGACCAGCGAAATATCCTCCACTATGGGCTGCTGCTTTAATGCATCTTTTCACTTCTTCCTCAACATCTTTAGGGGTTCCGAAGTTGAGTATATTTGAACCATCTATACCACCAAGAAAAGCAACTCGGTCCCCCAATTCTTCTTTTAAATGCGCCAGATCGACACCTGCTGCCGGTTCGAGAGCTTGAATTCCATTTAATCCCGCATCAACCATATATGGT
>SDNM01000287.1 GCA_004524385.1 Promethearchaeota archaeon | reverse complement strand
TGGAGTAGGCTGAGGCGTTATTGCAGGCTGAGGGGCTGGAGTAGGCTGAGGCATTGGAGTAAGTTGAGGAGTTGGAGTAGGCCGAGGAGTAGAGGTTGTCTGAGATCCAACGCCAGGTAAATGGGCTTGTGGTGCCTGAAGTGTCTGCTGAGCTGGTGTAGCTGGTTGTGGTGCTTGCGAAGCAGATGGAGTAGTTGTACTTGGTTTCACAATTATTTCTATTCCGTTAAATTCTATTTTATCAATAATATTTTTAGAAATTTGTCCCGCGAAATCTAGGGCATTATCAGAAACCTCAGCAATAGCAATAGCACTTTTTCCATTATCCGGATTTAATATTTCCAAAGAATCACCACTCGAAATACCTAATTTGGTAGCATTAGTTTGATTTATAATGGCACGATCTGTAGTGTCCTCTTTAATATCGACAAAAATTTTTATTTCTGGCATTATTATTCAACTAGTTTCTTTTTTTCTGTAAAAGTTAAGTTATTAATAATTTTTAAAAGAAACATCTATAATTAAATTTTGATATTGTTTTTAAAAATTAATATATTGTAAATAGGATTTAAATTTTTAAATAATTTTAGTTGTTTTAAATTTATCTTGAATTTTAAAAAATTGCTAATTCTTCTTAGCCATCTCAGATAATCGATTTCGACGAGGAGGCTATAGTTATTGCTATAAAGGGGGATAGCGTTTACCTATCTCAGACGAATAGTAACGGAAAACGGTGACAACTTTCCCAAGATCCTGAATTTTTCGGGATGCTCCCATAAGAAAAAAGCGACCGGCAGCGCTGAGTATAATGAATGCGTCTTCTCCTCTTAATACGACTTCTAGCATATTGTGAAAACCCAGTGTATCAATAGCATCTGAACCACTCTTCATGACAACGGCGCTTAAACTTGAAAATAAATCGGGTTCAACCTCATAGCTTGGAATGCAGCTAAAGGCCAATTGTAGTCCTTCCGTAGTCACTAGAGCGAGTGCTTCTAGTTCTGTGTGTTCAGTTATGTTTCCTAAGAAGCTTGATAAACTTTGGGCCTCGTCGGGTGTTAAACTAACCATTTTAATTTTATTGATATTTTTTACTTTTCTTTAAATAATATTATTATGAGTTTTAAACTTAAAAATATATAGTTCTAAATGGAGTATTAATCATTAAATAGGAAAAGACTACTTCATATCTCCGAGTTGTATTTTTATTTGATCTTTGAGAATTTTCTTTTTATCTTTATATTCTACCGGCTTTTTCCCTCCTGCACTCTTAGAAGCTTTTAAAAATTCAATTGCAACAACTTTTCCATTTTCTGAGAGCACTCGTGGAGAATAACCTTCAGCAAAAAAAACTCCTTCTGGGATTGATCCTACTTCTTCAATTTTTTTCTCAACCTGTTTTTCTCCTAAGAAAGTTGTCACTTTCTCGACAACAGAATAAGCGTGGTTTCCGATTATTATTAATTCTCTTTCATAACCATCGGGAATTTGTATTTCATCTAATTTTTGAATAATTTGATCAAAATTTATTGGCTGTTCTTCTTGGGTATAACTTTGCATTGATTCTCTTCCGGTATATAACGGGCCTGTATTTTGAGCCATACGATCCGAACTTCCAGCAATATTCATTCCTTGGGCGGGTTCTGGTGCGTCAAATATGGGTTTTTGCCTTAATGGATGACCTCCTCCAGCTGACCCTCCGGCTGGTGCTCCAGCTGCTTTTTCTTCTTTAATTTCTTTTGCAATACCTGCTTCGGTTTTACCCCCAATCAAATTTAGAAAATCATCAGTTTCCTCGCTTTCATCAAGTGGTACAACCGCATAATGCATTCCAACCTGACCTCTAATTTCTTGACTTCTTTTCGCTCCAATAAATTTCGATCTTACAGAACTGGCAATTCCCTTCCATAGAAATACTTTTCGTATATCATCAGCTACAATAACATAACATTCATCTGTTTTAAGGATATCCTTAACAGCTCCATCTGATGTTAGTTCTGTTGTTGTACCATCTGGATTGATTAAAAACACCTGTAAACCCAATTTCCTCAACTCTTTATTTATATCTGATATTATTTTAAATATTTTATTTTCTTATATCTAATATATATTTAAAAAAATTATTTTGTTATCTATATAATATATTATATCCTTATAAAATTTTTAATAATGATTGTAATTTTTCTTTTCTTGAACGAACAAGCAGATTGATTTTTATTTTTTATTTTTAGCATTCTTTATGTTAGAATTTAATAAATTCAAAATAGTTTCATTGATGTTGGATATCATATCCAAAGCAGTAAAGCGAACCCCGATTTTATTTCTACAATATTCTCCTATAATACCATTAAGAAAAGCAGCAGAACAAGCAGACTGAAATGGATCGTTTTCTATCGCAAGAAAACTTGCACATAGTCCTGCTAAAACATCTCCAGTTCCTCCAATGGACATTTCAGGACAACCAGTTCTATTTATCCTCGTAGCTTTTCCATTACTGATGTAATCAAATGGCCCCTTTACCAAGAGAATAACATCAAGGGTTTTCGCTAAATTAGTTATAATATCGCCTCGTTCTCTAATTTTATTATATGATGGCAATTCTAAACCTGACATAATTTTAAATTCTCCCTCGTGAGGGGTTAAAATAACAGGTTGACCTTTTAGGATATTTAAGTGGTTCTTAACTAATTTTAAAGCATCGGCATCAAGTACAAACGATTTTTTGCTATTTTTCAATTTTTCTAATAATTTTACTAAAAGTTCTTCAGTTTCTTTTTTTTCTCCTAAGCCTGGTCCAATTATTATTGAGTTTGACCAATCAATCAATTGCGAGATCTCATCAAACGCATTAATATTTAGCCAATCGCCAGGGTTAGTTCTTACAATCATATTTGGGGAATAATTTCTAATTGCATTCCCTACAACTTCTGGCGTATAGGTAATAACTAAGTCAATTCCAAAATTAATTCCGGATAATGAAGTGATTGCGGGAGCACCGGAATAATTCTTTGATCCTCCCACGACTAAGATTCTCCCATACTGACCTTTATGGGTATCAACTTTTCTAACTTTTAAATTTGAAATTAGATCTCCCCTACCGATAAATAAGCTGGCCTCCAGAGGAATTCCTATAGATTTTACTAATATTTCGTTAATGAATTTA
>SDNM01000286.1 GCA_004524385.1 Promethearchaeota archaeon | reverse complement strand
TTAAATTATGAATTTAGATATTTCAAAGAATATATGTAGGATCTTAAAACCTAATCTATTTTTTTAGCATATCTTTATTTTTTCTCAATTTTCTTTTCTCTATTCTTTTTTTGACAACGCAAAATACTTCGCCTCTCATCATAGTGGAAAAACAAGAATTACAGCTTTTACAAAGAGCGGGAGATAAATCACCACTCTTCCAACGATTTGGTAGGGCTGGTTCATAAAGCAATGGTCTACACATTGAAATAAAATCAGCGTGATTCTCTTGTAGAATTTTTTCTGCAGATAGAGGATTTTTAATACCGCCTACAAGAATTAACTGACAATTATTCATGAGTGGTTTTAATTCTTTAGCAGTAGATAAAAAATAATTCTCATCCTCCGGAGTTTTAATCACATTGCTGGGATACGCTTTTTTTAATTCCTTCATTGAGTGTAGCATTGACTCTCCACCACCTCCGCTAGGTTCAATTGCGTCATATCCCACATCTACAAGAATTTTTGTAATTTCTTTTGCGTCATTTACGGTGAGACCCCCTGAAATAAAATCTTGTGTTTGTAATTTAATAATTATTGGAAAATTTTTCCCAATCTCGTCCCTAAGTTGATTATAAATATCGACTAAAATCTTAGTCCGTTTTTGAGTATCCCCTCCATACTCATCATTACGCTTGTTTGCGAAGGGAGAAATGAAATCACTAAGTAAATAACCATGAGCAGCATGCACTTGTACCATATCGTAACCGATCTCATAGGCTCTACGACCTGCATCTACAAATCTTTCAATAATAGCTCTAATTTCTTCTACTGTCAATTCTCGAGGTATTAACTTCGTATATTTATTAAGAATTGGTGAAGGTCCAACAGGGGGATATCTTGGATCAATCAATTGACGACCAATATGAACTAATTGTGGAGCAATTCTAACATCAGAATAATCGTGAACTGCTTTAACTAATTTTCTTTGTCTTGGTATGAAAGAATCGTCGTATAAATTGGTTTGGTCTGGGGATCCAGAACTTTTAGGATCAATAGCAATAGCCCCCGTGATTATTAATCCTGTTCCCCCTTGGGCTAAATCTGTATATAATTTTATAAGTCGGTCAGTCACATAGCCATCTTTGGTTGCCCTTCTTTCATAGGTCCCAGATCGGACAATTCTATTTTTAATTTGGACATTTCTAATCTTTCCAGGATGAAAAAGGTATTTTAATTCTATTTTAATCACCCATGGTTAGAAAAAGTTCTATAAATTTTCAAATTTATTTTAAAAAAATATTAAATGATTTATTTATTTCATTTTAGCGATTTCTTCGTTTCTTTGTTGTAGACACTCCTTAATATCTTCAATATCTAATTTTTTCGCAAATTCTTCGAGTTTTTCTGCATCTTGGTCTAAAATTTTTCTCCATATCAACCCACCATCAACGACGAGAGCATGTCCAGAAACAAAAAAGGAATCATCACTAGCTAACCAGAGAGCAGCTTTGGCGACGTCTTCCGGGAGACCAGCTCGTTTAATTGGTTGTATATCACATAAAAAGAGTTGTGTCAATACTGCTAACCGTTCTGCCCTATCTTGTGGCAATCCAAGCCCTTTTCCAAAGATTGGTGTTGCAATTCCTCCAGGGCAAATAGAATTCACTCGAATATTATGTTCACCTACTTCTACAGCAACTGTACGAGTTAGATGGATGATTGCTGCCTTGGCAGCGCTGTAAACATGAGGTGCCATGCCAGTTCTGAGTCCTGCCACACTAGCGGTACTAATTATACACCCCGAACCTTGTTTTTTCATCACTGGAATTGCATTTTTCATCCCGAGAAATACACTGCGGAACATTACTTCCATAGTCACATCGAATGCATCTGTAGGTATCTCTTCAATCAATCCTGTAGCACCACCAAAACCTGCGTTATTAAACATAACGTCAAGGCGCCCGAATTTTTCCACAGCAAAATCGATGGCAGCCTTAATTTCAGATTCAATACGTACATCCATATGAAGATATATAGCATTTGATCCGAGCTCTTCGGCGAGGGCTTTACCTCTCTCATCTTGTATATCGCCAAATATAACACGAGCCCCCTCTTTAATAAATAGACGAACTGAGGCCTTACCTATACCACTTGCTCCACCTGTTATTATAACTACCTTATCATCAAGTCTACCCATTTTAACACATCCTTTTTTCTAATAAAATATATTTAAATTTGATTTTCTAAATATTACTTAAATTAAAATTGTAATGCATTATGGATTTTGGATATCTTATTTTTTGAATTTAATTATTTAATTATTTATATTTCTTTTCCTTATTATTTATATTAATTATTGATTTTACGACTGATTATTATGAAAAAATTAAAGGGTAAGAATTGTCTTATTACAGGTGCTGCCTATGGAATAGGGCGTCAATTAGCACTCCAATTGGCAGAAGAGGGAATGAATCTTTTTCTTTCTGATATTGTCATGGATAAATTAGAAGAAGTCAAGGAAGAAATTGAAAAAATGGGAAATAAGGTATTTATTTGTAAATGTGATGTTTCTAAGTTCGATGAGATGCAACACTTAGCTGATGAGTTCTTCAGGGAATATGAGGATTTAGACTTATTAATTAATAACGCTGGTACTGCAGGTGGTGGATTTATTGAAGCAATTGAAATAAACGAATGGAAAAAAGTTTTTGATGTGAATTTTTGGTCTATTGTTTATGCAATTAAGATTTTTTTACCAAAAATGCTTGAAAGAGGTTCAGGTCATTTTATTAGTACAGGTTCTGGTGCTGGGATTGTGGGATTACCAGTACATCCTCATTACGTAGCATCGAAATTTGCCGTTGTTGGTCTTACTGAAGCTTTATATAGCGAATTGTATAATTCTGGGATCAATTTTTCTGTAATCTGTCCAATTCGTGTGAATACAAACATAGGTATGACAAGTCCAATAACGATAGATCCTAGTTTATTAACAGAAAAAGATCCAGAAGAAATTAAAAAGAAATTTCAGACTTTCAGGGAGATCTGGTGGGAGGGTTATGTTGCAATGGGGATAGAACCAGATTATGCGGCTAAAAGGTATATAAAAGGGATAAAGAAAAACAAGTTATATATTTTTGATAAACGACGTCTTAGATTGGCTATGTTTATTAAAGCTGTGGGTCTCAAACA
>SDNM01000285.1 GCA_004524385.1 Promethearchaeota archaeon | reverse complement strand
TATAAACGCAGCTTTAAAGGGAATTCCAGTAAAGACCTATGCCAAAGACCATCATGAACTTGGTGTATCCTTAGGATTATTTGGCGTGAAAAAGACGGAATTTACATCCGTTTAATATAAATTTAAAATAAAATTTCTTTTTTCTTTCTTTTTTAATAATAAAAATTTCTTATTTTATCTTTTAAATTTTCAAAATCGTGATTGTTAACTTTAGCAGTAAATTCATTACCTCTTATATCTAAGTAAATAAGATTTTGCATTTGGATTATATAATCGATATTCTTTATATCAGTAATTTTATTATTAGATATTAATAAATGGGTTAAATTTTCCACATCTGATAATTCTTTAATATTTCTAATTAAATTATTTGAAAGATCTATATAAGATAGATTTTTTAAATTTTTTAAGCCGGTAATTTCAGAAAGATCTGTTATATTATTTTTAAAGTCTGCTTTCCAACCCCTAACTTCGTATTCAACATCAGCTAAGTCTAATTTAACTACTAAAGCGTTTTCTAATTCAAAGTAAACGGAATAAAATTTTTTTGTTAAAGTGGACATAATTTTGTAATTAATTATAATTTGAGCTAACTCATCATGCGAAAAACTTTCATACTTTCTCTCTTTGAGTAATTTTTTAATAGATCTTTTAAACTTTTTATTATCAATTCTTTTACTCTTATCAAGATATTTTTCTTTCTTGATTTTTTTAATCTCATCATTTAGAATTGATTTGGATTCCACATTATTTATTTTAACTAAAGTTTCAATAATAATTATACAGCATTCGCAATCAGATTCGTGTTGAATCGCCCATTTCATAGGTTTAATAGCTTTGTAAAAAAAGTTATTCTTAATTAATTTCGCAGCCGCAATTCTAACTTTTTCATTTAAATCAGAAATAAGCAAGTTTTCTAAAATTTCAAATAAAGAGAGATCCTCGTTTATTGCACCAATTTTTTGAAAACTATAAATACTTTCTTCTCGAATCTCTTCATCATCACTATTTTGTATTAAAGAGATTAATTGTTTAATTGCAGAATGTTTGTCTAATCTATTACTTCGAAAATCTTCACAAATCTTTTGAGGAGTTATTTCCATTTTAAATTTTTCAAAATCTTTTATTTCTCGATATTATTTATTATTTCTTTATTGTTACTGATTACTTTGAGCATTTACTTTAACTTAAAAATTATGTTTAATTATGTTTAAATTAAGAAAATATTATTATAATTAGTACATATCGTTAGTTAGTTTATAAATTAATTAAATTAATCTCAGCTAAGTATAGATAACAATGCAAGGTATCGATGATATTCAATTTCTGTGTAAGGAATGTGGCTGGGAGTTTCCAAAAGACCTAATTGATAATCTAATAAAAGAAGAAGAAGAATCGATATTTTGCGAACAATGTGGGACTGAGAATCATAAGAAAGATTTTGGTGAGAGTCAAATCTCTCAAAAAATACAGCAAGAAAAAACAAAAAAACTTCATTCCTTATTTTCAACTGCTAAAAAGAAGTCTAAAGAGTATAAAGACAAGATAAAATCACAATTTAAGAAAAAAAAATAATTACCTTAAAATTTATTAAAAATTAGGTTAAGAAAATTCTCTAGTTTTATCGAACAAATCTTTCAAATCTAATTTTAATGTATTGAACGGTCTTAAATTTCCAGAAAAAGATTTATTCGTTACCTGATTTAAATAAGGAGTTAATTGATCTTCAACTTTTTGAACTTTTCCTAAATTTCCTTCGCTAAGGAAATACAAAAAGTAATCGTTTTCGAATTTTCTAAAAGTTAAGAATCTATAATTTTGAAATCCTAATTTAACTGCAATCCACTTAGGCATCGCATTTGTATTTCCAATGGTGTTTGCTGCTATTGCTTCTATTTTGGCGGTTAGCACAGATTCTTTCATCTCTATCTCTTCGGCTGGATCTTCATATGCGCCCGCCCCAGGAATTTCGACATTTAACTCTTCTTCTCCTAATAAAAGTGATATAACTCCAATCGATTTAGATGATAAGCCAAGATAATCGATTCTAATTTTATCTTCTACATACGGGATTTCTTGATCAGAAAAAACTTCTTGCATTTCTCGATATTCATTTAAAATAAACTTCGTAATTCCTTTAAATTTTGTTTCAATTTGATATTTTTCTAATTTTTCTAATTGATTTACGTTTTTGCCCATTACTAATTCATTATAATGTTTTGCCATCTGTTCCAGAATCCAACTACCTTTCTTGTCTGGAAATGAACCATATACTATATAAATTATATCTTTTTTTACAAAAAATTGGCACTTTTCTTCTTCGTTATTCTCTGCGATAAGGAGCATTTTATTTAGAACTCCACCTAAAATACTCGTAGCAATAAAATCTAAGTTGTTCGTAAGCTCGAGTAAGAATATATATTTTTCATTACTACAAAACAGGGGGGTTCTATCGATAGATACGATACCTAGTAATTTAATATACTCCCCTTTTAGCAATTCGATTTTATCGCTATCTAAAGATAAATCTTGTACTTTTTTTTTTACTTTTACTTTACCCTGCAATTTTGATGATACTGTTTTCTCTATTGTTTCAAATTGTTTTGCTTGAGGCTGCTCTTGTATTTTTTCTCCCTTTTTTCCTTTTTTCTTTTGTTTCTTCTTTTTTTTTTCCTCAATAAAAAAGTTTTTACCACAGTTAGGACATTTTTTATCTTTTGGATAAGGTTTGACTATGTTATATCCACAATTTACACAATTTATAGGAGATAAATCGCCCTTTTGGAAAAAAGATATAATTTACCAACTTTTTTTTGTTTTTTCTTAATTTATTCTTTTATTGATTTATAAAGGAAATTTTAATCTCTTAAATTTATTGATAAATTTTTAGAGATATTTGACAGCAAGTAATTTAAAAACTTCTAATAGTTTATTGTTCTGTTCTTCCGTTCCTATAGTGATTCTTATATATGGATAAAGTCTTGGTTTACTAAAATGTCTAACTAAAATTTTATGCTTATCTTTAAAATCCCATAAAAACTTCAATGCTTTGGACTTATCATTAAATTTGACAAGAATAAAATTAGCATCTGAGGGTAACACGGAAACTCCTTCAAAAGAATTTAATTCTTGCGTTAATCTGTTTCTCTCTTCGATAACTTTCTTGTTTTGTTCGAAAATTTTT
>SDNM01000284.1 GCA_004524385.1 Promethearchaeota archaeon | reverse complement strand
TCGAAAATAGTTTTTCAGATAATTATATCTCCACAATTGGAGTAGAAATTCATAAAAAGGTACTAGATATTACAGAAGGGACGCAAATTAACTTTATCATATGGGATATTGGAGGCCAGCGTCAGGAAATGATGCCTCACCGAGCACGCTTCTATGGTGGAGCTAATGCTGCGTTTATTACATTAGACCGTACAAGAGCCAAGACCTTAGAAAATGTAAGAGTCTGGTTTGAAGATATTCGAAATACAGTTCAACAGAGAATTCCAGTGGTCATAATCGGAAATAAATCTGATCTAGATGTATCTGTAAGCGAGGAAGATATAAAAAATATTGCGGATGAGTTTGGATTCCATTATATCCTAACAAGTGCAAAAACAGGAGCCAATGTAAATGATGCTTTTCTATATATTGCTTTCAAGTATTTAGAAAATGTTTTTTAATTTTTTTCAGGAGCAAACGCAGACTTCATATTGTTATTATGATTAGAGTTATTTAATAATTTTTTATCTTTTATTAACTTAGGATTAAATTTTTAAAAATTAAGAAATTAAAAGAGGTGAAAAATAGATAGTTTTAAAGGTTACTTTTAATCAAATCTTTGCAACTTGAAATACTGCTGGATATCTCATGGGATTTTCAATAAAAGAAATTACATTTAAACAAAAATATTTGTTGTATCTCACCGAGCCAACGCTTTCAGGACCTTGGTTTAGTTTTAAGTTAAAAGGAGAATCTATCGGAATTTTACCGGTGATATTAAAAAATATTGAACCAACCCCGATATATCAACTTGTGAATAGTCGAACTGGTACTGCGATTGATAGGATAACGCTTGACTTCGATATTAAAGAATATCTAAAAATAATAATTGAAGAGAAAAAATTAAAGTCTCTTTCACTAAAAGAAGAAGAACATCGAATTCGGTTATTTCTTGACATTTTTCTCCGTCGAGGGCAAGCCCCTTATATGAATACATATTTCACGCTAAAAAATAATTCTATTTTCGATTTAATTGATTTTTCGATGTATTTCGTCTTCGATTTCGATATTAATGGACTAGAGGGCTTTGATGATGATCTTTCTGGGTATGATAATGAGAATGATATCATTTATCAATACGATAAAACGGGCGTATATGGGGGATTTTCGACAATTTCAAAGCCAACATCTTACGAGGCAATTTTAACTAAAGATTTTGCGATTAATCAAGAAAGATTAACTTTATCAAATAACCTCTTTCAAGAGGGAGGAGAAATTCTTTCGGCATTACAAATTGAATTTAAAACTTTAGAACCAGACCATTCATTTCAAACAGCATTGACTATAAGTGGCGGATTAAGTAAAAAGGAATTAATTGATAATATTACAAAAGGCAAAAAATTCGCAATGAAGCAATTAAGTCAGGTTAACAGGTCAGTAAAATCAGATCAGAGAAATATTCAAGAAGCAGGATTTATAAAGATTAATCAGCAACAAGCTCAAGATTGCAATGAATAAATCCAAAATAATGATTCAAATAAAAAACCCAAGGATGGAAAGTTATTTGATGAATTACCTGTTGCGCAGGATGGATTTGATTCAAAACTTACTTACTTTAAAATATTTAACGAGATTCAATTAGTTTATCATGTGGTTATAATCAAATTTTTTATGTTTTATTCGATAACTATTAACATCAATAATCCAATTATTAATGGAATATAGTAATAAATTCTTTTCTTGCAGTGTAATAACGGGAAATTTATAATTTATTGAATTATGAATTATTTTCTTATTTTTTTTTTTGTACTCTTTTATGAATTCGATGTGTTGAGATATTCTACTATTATTAATAGAATTAGTTAATCTCTTGATTTCCTCCACATTTTTTTTGAATATTTCCATAAATTCAAGATTAATCTCATACCCAATAGAATTCCTAGCTGATGCCATTGCTGCTAGTGAAGTCGTTCCAGTACCCCAAAAAGGATCTAAAATAGTATCTCCATAAATAGAAAACATATTAATCAGCCTGTATGGGAGCTTTAAAGGAAATGCTGCTGATTTTTCTCTCAATATTTTATTGCTGTTTAAGCTCTGAGATGTCCCTCTTATATCATTCCAAATATCTGAAAACCATTTATTCCGTTCTTCCCAAAAATATGCGCTGTTATATCGCCCTTCAGATTTAGGAGGATAATTTCTCTTATTTTCACCCTTCCTGAATATTAGAATATATTCATGCTCAAGAGTCACATAAGCATTGCAGGGGAGCATTCCACTTCCCATAAATTTGGTGGGACTATTTGTTGGTTTTCTCCATAATATGCAAGGTAATGATAAAAAACCATTATTCTGGAAAAAATGAGCTACTTTAATGTGATTTGGAAATAATTGGAAATTTTTATTAATTGTCCTTGTCGCATCTCCAATATTTATGCAAACTAATCCGCCTTCTTTTAATACTCTTACAGATTCTTTCCATACTTTATCCAGTTCTTCATGCATCAGCCGAAAAGCCGTTTTTCCATCTTGTTCCTGGAGGAAATCTTTAATATCTTCGTTAAGTGATGAAAATAAGGGATCCCAAATCTCTATCATAGGATAAGGAGGTGATGTTAGAATTAAATCTATAGTATTTGAATCAATTTCACACATATCCTTGGAATTTTTAAAAAATATTTGATGGGTCGTTTCCATTAGTTTTGGTCAGCTACTGAAGTAATATTCAAATTCTTTAAGATTTATAATATATTAAAACTTTCATATTAAAATAAAAACAAAAAAGCTTTGGTTTTTCATGAGTCGTAAATCTAAAGTAAACCAGGTTATCTTATTAATATTGGATGATGTGAGAGCAGATCAATTATATTCCCTAATGGATGAGGATAAGCTTCCAAGTATGGCTCTTTTAGCAAGAGGGGGAATAATGTCTAGAGATTGTATAACCTCATTTCCAAGTATAACTTATCCTTGTTATTCAAACATTATAATTGGGGCTTATTCAGGTTATTATCCAAAAGAAGGATCTGGCGTAGTAAATTATCATTGGGTTGGTAGAACAGATCCCCCTTCTGAAGGGAAGAGATTTCCAATAATTCGGAATTATGGCGCAGGTCGTCAGCTTTGGAGATTAGGGAGAGACTTAGGAAAAGGGGTTCAAACTATTTTCGAACAAGCAGGTGAGGGAAATTTCCTTAGCGCTCTTAATGTTTTGTTTCGAGG
>SDNM01000283.1 GCA_004524385.1 Promethearchaeota archaeon | reverse complement strand
GTATAAAGATCATTTCCTCTTCTTATAAAATTTTTATTTTGAATTATCCGAATTTTTAGATAAAGATCGCCTGGAATAGCTTTTGTTGACGGAATATGACCTGCTCCTTGAACTTTTAAATGAACTCCATTATCAATACCGGCTGGGATATCCACATGAATTTTCTTTTTTTCAGGAATAGCCTTATTACCATTGCATGTCTTACATTTTTTTTTAATAACTTCTCCTGTTCCATTGCAGTTATAGCATTCTGTTTCTCGAATAATCGTTCCAAAACCAGACTGAGTCATTTTCCTCATCCTTCCACTACCCTGACAATCGGGACAGCTCTTTACACTTGAAGGGTCTTGTGCCCCAGTACCTTCGCAATCGGAACAAGGAATATATCTCTCTATATAGACATCCTTTTTTATACCAAACATTGCCTCTTCAAAAGTTAATTCAATTCGATCTTCAATATCTTGACCGACTTCTCTGCGTGGTGCTGCACGCCTACCCCTACCCCTCGTAAATCCACCAAAAAGATCATCAAATCCCCCAAAACCCCCTCCTCCAAAGATCGATTTAAATAATTCATCAATTCCCGGAATACCACCACTAAAGATATCGTTTATATCCACATTTACTCCACTAAAACCAAATTGGTCGTAATTTCTCCTTTTATTTGGATCACTTAAAACTTCATAAGCTTCTTGGAGCTCAATAAATTTCTCTTTTGCCTTCGGGTCAGTCTTATTCATATCAGGATGTAATTTTTTTGCTAACCGACGGTACGCTAATTTAATATCACTTTCAGAAGCGTCCTTTCCTAGACCTAAAACATCATAATAGTCTCGTTTATTTTTAGAACTCATATTCCCTTAATTTCTCGTTTCAACTGTAAAAAGTTGTTAATTAAACTATTAAAATCTATTTAGAAATATATTTTTTTAGATTCTATGGATATTAGTAAAAAAAATATTAAAAATAAAATGAATTTAAGGAAATCTCTTGTCTCCTCTGCCAGTATGGCTCAATTCTCGTCCTCTTCTGCCCAATCTACATCAACTACTTTTTTCTTTTCGCCTTTTTCTTTTTCAGTCTCTTTTTTATAAGAGGCACCACCAGCACCAGTACCACCCATGCCCCCTGGGGGGACTCCTCCCATTCCTCCTGGAGGTACGCCTCCCATACCACTAGCAGCACGTTGTGCTTGGTCGGCAGCTTGTTGATACACTTGATCTTGAGCTTGGGTCTGGTATATTCTCTGAGAAAAGCTATACATTGATTTTTGCAAATTCTCAATTCCTAATTTAATTCTCTGAGGATCATCGCTTTTAATGTCTTCTTCCAACGATTTTATTGCGCTTTCAATTTCTTGTTTTTCATTCTCTTGTATTTTATCTTTATTTTCTTCCATTAATTTCCGAACCTGATAAATCATAGATTCAGCTTGGTTTTTAGCTTCAATCTTTTCTCTTACTTTTTTATCTTCTTCTTCAAATTTATCAGCATCCCTAATTTTTTGCTGAATCTCATCCTCTGTGAGACCTTTAGATCCTGTTACAGTAATACCAGTTTCTTTACCTGTGCCCAAATCTTTTGCAGTTACGTGTACAATCCCATCGGCGTCAATTGAAAATTTTACTTCAATTTGAGGCATTCCTCTTGGAGCAGGGGGGATACCTGTTAGATGAAACATTCCCAATGATATATTATCTTGTGCCATGGCTCTTTCTCCTTGTAGAACATTAATTGTAACTGCTGGCTGATTATCTGCAGCAGTCGAGAATATTTGAGACTTTTCCGTAGGGATTGTAGTATTTCTTTCAATTAATTTTGTAAAAACTCCTCCTAAAGTTTCAACACCTAAAGATAAAGGTGTTACATCTAATAATAATAAATCTTCAACATCTCCAGCAATAACACCACCTTGTATCGCTGCCCCCATAGCTACACACTCCATTGGATCGACTGAATGCTCTGGTTCTTTTCCAAAAAATTTTTTAAATCTCTCTTGAACTGAAGGCATTCTTGTTGGTCCGCCTACTAAAATAATTTTGTCAACATCATTTACAGATAATTTTGCGTCGGAAACGGCTCTCTGCATTATTGGATCTAATCTTCTAAGGGTAGGCTCTATTAACTGCTCTAATTTTGCCCTTGTTAGCTCCATTTCAAGATGAACAGGATTTCCATCCTTCTGACTTAAGTAGGGAAGATTTATCGTAGTTGTTAATGCAGTTGATAATTCAATTTTAGCTTTTTCACCGCCATCTTTAATTCTTATCATTGCTTTAGAATCGCCTTTTAAATCAATTCCTTCTTTCTTCTTAAATTCTTCACAAACCCACTCAATAATAGTGTTATCCATATCAGTGCCACCTAATTGTGTATCTCCCGCAGTTGATATCACTTCTACTACACCTTCACCGTATTCCATAAGCGTAATATCGAAAGTTCCTCCGCCCAAATCTAATACACAAATTTTCATCAATTTATCTTTTGTATCTTTATCTAATCCATATGCTAAACAAGCAGCAGTTGGTTCGTTAATCATTCGAACAACTTCAAGGCCTGCAATTTCGCCTGCATTCTTAGTTGCTGTTCTTTGAGCATCGTTAAAATATGCTGGAACTGTAATAACTGCTTTTTTAACTTCTTCTCCCAAATAAGCAGAAGCATCGTTTTTGATTTTTTTTAATATAAAACTTGATATTTCTTCAGGAGTGAATTCTTTCCAATCTTTTCCGACTTTTATTTTTGCTTTGTAACTTGTTCCGATTTTTCTTTTAATTGCGGTGATAGTTCCGTCTGGATTCGAAACTGCTTGTCGCCTCGCGGGTTCACCAACGATTTTTCGCCCATTTTCATCAAACGCTACATAAGATGGAAAAGCCTTCCCACCAAGTGTTCTGCCTTCAGCAGCAGGGATTATTTCTGGTTTACCTGTTGCACTTAAAATTGCACACGCACTATTCGATGTACCTAAATCAATTCCAACAATTTTCTCTTTCTTTTTTGGTTTTGAATTTTCTCCTTCACTCATGATTTAAATTTCACCTTAATATATAAATAAAACATCAATATCTTTCATTTAATTGTTTTTCAATTATGATTATATTATTAATTAAATAATTTTAATTTTTTTATAATGATCTATATATAATTAAATTTTTTTTTAATTATTATTTTATTAACTCATAATATTTAGTTAGTTTTTATATT
>SDNM01000282.1 GCA_004524385.1 Promethearchaeota archaeon | reverse complement strand
TTCTTTCTGAATAAATCCTCTTTCAATTAATCTATTCAATGAATCGTAAACTCTTGCTCTATCCACTCCGGAATTTTTAGCTATATCTGCCGGAGATAAAATTTTGTATTTACATAATGTTAAAAGAACTTTAGAATCGTTTTTTGTGAAGCCTAAAGCCTGCAACGACTCTTCAATACTAGATTCAGTTTCTTCGTTCTTAGAGTCTATGATAAAAATTCAAATCCTTCTTTTTTTTGAGCCCAATTTATTTTATGTAAATATTATAAAAGAACTTAATTTTATACTTTTACATTTTTAGTAATAAATCTATGGATTATAAAATAATTAATTTAAGTTAATTTATAGTATTTATTTGAGATACCCTTTAATTGATTTAATAACACGAGTTAAAATTACTAAAAATTAAAAAATCAAAATCTTATTAAATGAAATTTTTGATTAATTTAATTATGAAATCATCAAAATTTTAGCTATCCTTAATTATTATTAATTATATCAGTTTTATTTTTATTGAAACATTAATAATAGTAAAATAATAAAAAATTAAGAGTTTAAGCCCTCATTAAATAAACATTAAAATTTTAATTTGTCGGAGAAATTATTATTTAATTAATATTCCAATCTGATATCCGAATGAAAATGAAATCTTATATGAAATCTGCGAACATATTGATTCGAAACAGAAACTTTAAATAATAGAAATGTGTAGTTATACATAATTATTAATCTAAATTATAATTAAAATATTAAAAAAATTTAGTGGAGGAATATAATTATGGCTAAAAAAAAGCCTGCAGCTAAAAAACCTGCAGCTAAAAAAAGTGAAGGATATATAGCAAAAGCTCCTATCAGACGATTGATGAAAAAAGAGGGAGCTGATCTCGTTGCTGCCGAAGCACTTGATAAATTAATTGGGTATCTCGAGAAAGCAGCTGCGGATGCAACAAAACAGGCTATTTCAATTTGTAAAGCGGATAAGCGCAAACGTGTCACTGCTAGTGATATTCGCAACGCAACACGATAAAGGAATTAAATTCCAATTTTTTTTTTTCTTTTTATTATTTGAATGCTTAAAAATTTTCAAAAAATTCTTTGTTTAAGAAATCATCTATTTTTTCTTCGATTTTTTTCTTTACAGAATCCAGTCCTTCAACAACCACCCGTGTTTCAGCGGTTATATCAATATATCCTAATTCTGATGGAAACCTAGGAACAACATGCCAGTGAATATGATTAATACTTGCCCCCGCATAGTTACCTTGATTTATCCCTATATTATATCCTCGAGGAGAATATAAATCATCTAATAATAATTGTAGTCCTTGAATTGTCCTAGATGTATGGATGAGGTCCTCCTTAGTGAGGTCTATATAATTTGCAACGTGCCTAGTTGTACAGACCATCATATGCCCTACGTTATATGGATACAGATTAAGGACTACAAAATTTAAAGTATCTTGATAAACTTTCAGAGATTTTACCCTCTTATCGTCATCTCTTATAGCACATAATATACAATCAACTTCAGGTTTATCTCTTCCCGTAACATATTCTAACTTTCCTAACGCTTGTAGCCATTTTTCAAAAATTTCTATCACCTCAATAAAGAAAAAAATTTCATGAATATAAAGAAAAATCTGTACCAGATGTAAATTCTTTTGTTTTCGTAAAATCTTCTGGTTTAATTTTTTCTGAACAATATTCCTCTAAAATAATATTGCTATAAGCAGCACTATTAAAGACTTTTCTAATACTTTTAAAGAAGGAATTCTTGGAAATTGTTCCATCTTGTTTAAGAAAGATTTGATCACTAATTTCATATCGATAATTCTGAATATTAATTCTAAAATAAACATCTTTTAACAGAAAAGATTTTCTTAATTCTATAAAAAATTGCATTTTTTTGTTTTTAGTTAATGAATTGAGCGCGTTAATATGCGGGTCAGAAATTTGAGTTCCAATTGTAATAATAATTAAATCTTTTTTCTTTGGTTTAATGACAAACATAATTTTACTTATTTTCCCTGGAGGAAACGCAAACTGAAATCCGAATTCTATTTTCGGATCCTTTAGTCTTTCTCGTAAAATGCCTTCATCTAATAAATATTCTCTAATTAAGTGTTCGATTTTACTCTCTTCTGACATTTTCACTCAAAATTTTTAAGAATTAGCCTAATCTCCAGGTAGGATAAAACGGAACAGAATCAATATTTGCCCTTCGGTCTCACTTGTGGTTCTATACCGGCTTCCTCTAGTTTTTTAATATTTGCTTCCAATTCCTCAAGAGGAGTGCAGTAAATAACATTAAGTGTTTCATAATCGATGAATATTGTTCCTACTATTCCTAAGCCCATCAATTGATTGATTTTACCTATAAATGTTGAGTCTATCCCCATTTTAATGGCTTGCTTACCTCCTTCCAATTCAACTAATGAAGGCTGGCATGCAGTAAATCCCCCCCCACGTTTCTTCATCAAATAACTCATTATCGCATAATCTACTTCATCAGAAATAGCGCCTTCTTTTTGGATAACCTTGACAACATTAGGAGCCGACATTTTAAAGATAAAATTTTATACTTTTAAATTCAATACTTAAGAATTTTTATTTGTTTTTATTTTCAATCGTTTAGATTCATCTTGGATTCCAATCTTTATCTTCTACTTTGACCTCATCAACGCTATGGAGAGAACAGTTTAATTCCTCTAGAGTTTGAGTTATCATCTCTAATGACATTTCGTCTGTACCTTTTAAATTAACGAATATTGATGTTGTTTTTTGGTCAATCTCATCAACCCTAACAATGACAGATTTTACACCACTGAGTTCTTTCAATGTTCGAGCAAGGAGATCATTACTAGGATGATGGGGTTTTAAAATATCTAATGTATACTCGATTATCATTATTTTTAGATTTTAAACCTTCTATAATATTTATGGGATAATTTAAATTATAGTTATGCAAATGTTATACAAATATTTAATCTTTTTTACGGTAAATCATAAATTTTTTTATTGCATCTATTAATTTTGAGGGTATCTCATCTTCTTTAATGATTTCATCAGCTTTCTGAAATATTTCCAAATTAGTCATTCTGGATATTTTAGTTTGTATGGCAATGGATCGGGCGCCTATATTGAGAGCACCTTCAATATCGCGAGAATTGTCTCCAATTACTAATATCTCTGAAGGGGAGACTTTCACCTTTTCACA
>SDNM01000281.1 GCA_004524385.1 Promethearchaeota archaeon | reverse complement strand
TCTAAAAGCTCGCTTACTTGTTTCATTCTTTTTATACCATCCTTAGTAATGTTATTTATATATTTATTATAAGATAATTTTCATTTAAATAATTAATCACATCAATAATATTTTATAGTTATTGTTTAGAATTATAAGTAGCATAGGTTTACATTAAAGTAAAATTAATTTTATGGAAAAATTAATTCTTTTTACGTGTAATTTAATTTTATTAAACAATTTAATCAATTCATATCCGTTTCCGACGTACGACTTGCAAGATAATATATTGGATAATCTCTATTAAAGATCTTACATGTAAAAGTATTTGTATTATTCCTCATTTTTTACTTAGTAATTTTTTTCTCTAATAAGATGGTCTTTCTTTTAAAGCTGCACGTTCTTTTAATGTCATTTTTTTACCAGTTACGTCATCTCGCCCCACTGCTCTAAGACGGACTAGAGCATGAGCATAGGGGGATAAATATTCTTCTTCTACTTGTCTTCTCACTAAAGGATCTATTTTTTTTAGTTTGTTATAGATGATTTCTTTATCTTTCATTGGAGTAAAACGTGGATCAACAACGACAGCAACATGGAAAGAAACACCAGCATTCCAAAGTCTTTCTGCTGCTTTAAAAGGTAGATCGACAAATTCTTTTTTGCATCCAGTTTTTTCTTCAAATTTTTCGGGCAATCCTCCTCTAATCGATAAACGTACATATCCTACAGTCCCTTTTCTCCGGTCTCTTGAGGCATATTTTGATAAACGAGGAGCAAGATTCTCATCATTAGCGAGCACGACACCATTAGTTTCTATAATAAAAAGGTCAAATTTCTCGGAATCCTCATTAACCCTTTCTAAGACAGCACAGAGATGGTCAGGACATAGAGTAGGCTCAGCACCACTTATCCTGGCTCTTTTTACACCTTTTCTGGACATAATATCTCGTAATTTTGAGTAGATTTCATCAGGAGAATAAAAATGACCATAGAGTTCAGGCCAATCTCGGCTCCAATCCGCCCAACAGAAAATACATCTAAAATTACAGCCCACAGAATACGCAGTAGCAATTCCTCCATAAACTCCAGCTTTATAAAAATGAGTATATTTACGCTGGACGATTCCTTTGGTCTTTCTACAAACTAATTTTCGTGTTTGTTTGGTCAATTCCCAAGGATCGAATGGAAACGGTGGAATAAGCTTACCATTGGAGTCGCGCTTTACATATCGGATTGGTTCTTTTCTAGAATTATTCATTTTTTAACAGAAAAATAATTCATTTCAATATTTTAATATTAAAGATTTCTCTATTTAAAACCTCGTAAAACCTTGAATTTATCGATATTTTTTGGGCGAATTCTTCAATAAGAAGTAAACAATTAGGATACATCTTTATTACACCATAGATTTATAAGTTCGCACCATATACATTAATGTAAAATAGATTAATTCTTTCGCAATTGCATTGTCGTTGTTTTTAAAAGGTTTCAACTAATTCTGAAAAACCATTTCTTTTTATTTTTCAATTAATTTTAATATGTGATCTTTACTTAGTTTTAATGAGTTGATCTTAAGATTCTTGAGGAAGAAGAGGATTACAGTGATTACACAGATTTTTTAGAGCGTCTAAGAGATTACGTTAGAAATATAAAAAAAATCACTGATAAAAACAAAAAGAAGAATTTACTTCAACAGCTTGTTAAAGTCTCAGTTAAATTTTCTAACAAACTTGCTGAAGTAGGAGATATTTGGGAAGCAGGAGAGTTTATATATTCAGCAGCCGAAATATTAGAGGATCTTGATTATTCTTTTGCTACTGAATTATACAAGCATAATATTAAATTATGGGAGAATTTAATTGAGAATTTCATCATTCAAGCTAAACTACACGAAATTGCTGAGATTTATTTAAAAATCGCTGATATTTATGGTGAAAAATTACAGGATGACAAATTACAAAAGGACAATATATTAAAAAGTATCCAGTATTTGTACGAAGAAAACAAACTTTTGAGCGATTTTAATGATACAAGTAACTTTGGAACTAGAAAACTGACTCAAAATTATCAAAATATAGCGGAATTATACGTAAAATCATCTTATTTTGAAAAAGCTATTAAAACTTACGAACAAGTAATTGAGTTCGCAAAAAGTTATAATTATTATGATATTTTGTCGTTTTCCTATCAGCAAATCTCCCTCTGTTACAAGGAATTAGACAATTATAACCAATCTAAAAATATTATTTTGGATGGAATAGATTTTTTCTCAAATTTATTTCATGAATTTGAAGAAATGAATATAAATTTGGGGTTAGCTCAAATATGTCAGATATTAAAAAATCTCTATAATCTACTGGATGATAAAGATCAATATCTTAAATACACTAAAAGAGAAGCAAACGCGTATATTAATTTAGCAGAAAGCCTAGAAAAAAATACACAGAATTTTCAAAAAATTGCCAGTTATTACCGAGGAGCAGGATTATGCTATAAAGAAATCAAAAATAATCTGATTGAATCCGCTTCGTGTTTTGTTTTAGCGGGAAATTATATTGAAAAGGTTGAAGATTATTCCGAAGCGGCAGAGAATTTTATCAATGCGGCAAATATTTTTAAGGATTTAAATAATTTTGAAATGGCTTATAAGCATTTAGTAAAAGCAGGACATAACTTTTGGAAAATCGGGGATTTAAATCAATCGACTGAATGTTTTTTAAACGCATACGACATAGCAGTTGAAGGAAACCTTGAATTTAATCGATATGGAATATTTAATCAGATTATCCAAGGTTTGAGTAAAATTGCGAAAAAAGGAATGAAGAGTAAACAATTTTACACATCAGCCACCCTTATTTTAGAAAGTATAAAATTTTACGAGCAATTAGATATTGCCCAAGATTTTTTTTTAAGGCAAATGGTTAGATCTGTATATAGATATTATTATAGAGCCGCAAATTTAAAAAAAATCGGCTACTCGCATATTGTTCATTCTTACGTATTAGCTTCTTTATCCCTAATTCTCGATGGTAAATTAGGGAAAGCGTGGAAAATCATGGATGAAATAGATTCTGAAGGGAATACAATCAATAAATATAAAGAATTGATAAAATTGATTATTGATTGGGTCTCTGAGGGTAGAAAAGTTGAGTTTAAAAAATTCCCATATAATATAAGGAGAATAATTGAGGGCTCTGAAGAAATTATGTATATTCTTTCCTTATTTAAAAATCTCCAACCGCCTATTAATATTCTTTCATAATTATTAGGTAAGACAATAAAT
>SDNM01000280.1 GCA_004524385.1 Promethearchaeota archaeon | reverse complement strand
TTCAACAGTAATTTTATTATTTATTTTCTTGTCATGATAGTGTAAAATCCCAAAAATATTTCCGCCGTTATCTG
This sequence comes from Promethearchaeota archaeon, assembly GCA_004524385.1. Taxonomy (GTDB): domain Archaea; phylum Asgardarchaeota; class Lokiarchaeia; order Sigyniarchaeales; family SOKP01; genus LW40-45. The sequence goes on along the minus strand of SDNM01000280.1, from coordinate 3,204 downwards.
ATATTGGCTTTATCAATTCTATTAGACTTCCCGGGGTATCTGGTAATCTTACTACTATATTTACTTCTAAATTTGTCATTTTTAATAAACCAACTAAAATCTAAAATTTAATTACATCTACTATATCTTTACCATCATTTATTTTTAGAATCTTTTGCTTAATAATTTTTCCAATAACATTAGCCTCCAATCCGTATTTTTTAAAAACTTTAATTATAGATTCACTGTTATTATCTGAAGCTGTTAATATAAAAGAGGTTGTTAAATACATTTTAATATACATTTCTAATGTATAATTAAGCCCTTTTAATTGAGGAGGTATTATAATTTTATTTACATTCACATCTGCACCAACATTAGAATAATTTGATAGTTGGAGAATAGTTCCAAAAATTCCCCCATTTGAAATATCTTTAGATGCATTTGCGAGGTGTTTTTCAGCTATTATATTCATAGATTTTCTTTTCTTTATTACATCTTCAGAATTTTTGAAAGTCACTGTATCAAAATAGAGTTTGCTTGCTTTTCCTATTCTTCCGTCAAAATCAACAGCTAATATTATATTATCGTTAATCTGAGCATTTATTGCCGATATATAATTATTTTTATCAATCTCTCCAATCATAGTGGAACTAAGCTCATAACAAATTCCATTTGGATTAGTGTGCCCCCTGATTATTGGAACATGAAATTTTTTAGAAGCTTCACATATACCTTCTAAAATAATTTTGCATGTATCAATGTTCTTAACTGAGATGATTAAACTTGCGGCAATAGGAATCCCTCCACAGGCGTAAATATCATCTACACTAACTAATATTGAACTAAATCCGGCCCCAAAAGGAAATTTCTCAATAAAGCCAGTTTTTATTCTATCTGTTGTAACTAATATATATCTATCATTATCTTTTATAGCAGCTGAATCTTGACCTATATCTGAAAAAATTCGAGAACTTTTAAATGAATTATAATCGATATATTGAACTATAGGGCTAATCGCTATTTTTTCTATTATATTTTCGTTTTTTCTTATGCTTTCAGCTATTTTTTTTAACATCTAAGTTTCTTATATAAAGCTATTAATAATTATTTTACCTAAAATTATGATAAGAGATTGGAAATTGATCTTTAAAAAAATAATTAGATGAAATTTTATAGAAATCAATCCTTTATATTCTTTTTTTACGAAAAAACCACGTTGTAAAAGTTTTTTAAAATGGTATTATGTTTTAACTCTTTTCTTTCTTAACCTTTTTATTATTTCTTGATAATTTTTAATAAGATTATCTCTAATATCGCCCTTTTAATTTAGAAATCATATATAATAATAGATATTAAAAATGTATTAATTTCTATTATATATAACTAAAGATTTTTTTATTTAATAAATATAAAAAAAAAATATAAAAGTTAAAATTTTGAAAAATTAGTGAAAATTATGGAGACTAAAACTTTAATTATGATGTTATTCAATGTTGCTTTAATTTTGGCTGTTGCTGGAATCATTACAACCATAGCTCGAATTTTTATAATCTATAAACCAATAATTTTTCTTTATGTTCCAATAATCCTTATCGCACTTGGTTTACTTTTACAGATATATTTGAAAGAGAAAGAATTAACAGATTAAATACTTTTTAATTTTTTTTTTTACTTATTTCCAGAAACTTAAATCTTTATTTAAGAGCTCTAAAAAAGATTGAATTGATCTTAATCTAAAATTTTTTAGATTCTTTCAACATTTACTATTAACCTTAGCATTAATTATTTTCTTAAAAGATTAACTTCATTGGTGTTTTTTCCGATATTTTTTCTCTTAATATTCTCTTACGGTAATAAGAATTTATTCCTGAGATTAATGCGATTGAAGGAACAACACATTTTGCGTATTTCACACCACCAAATAATATAAAATCACTACCTGCATCTGCGCAATATGTCATAAGAGAAGCAATTGCTCCACATCGAGAACTAATTCCAAACTTTTTGACAAACTCCCACCCATATATTGCATTAGAAGGAGCAAATCCTGTAGGTAGACCTAATTCACTTTTAACTAGTCGTGTGGTTTCAACATTTATACAAATTGAAGGCAAGTCCAACACTGCCGCATCCACAATAATATTTTCAATTTGTGCTTTTTGAGACATAGGAATTAATTTTTCATTAAGTAGTTTTAATTTTTGTTCAGGAAAGATATATCTATTGCCGAAGGCTAAAAGAACAGCGTTTCTCACTCCAATATTTTTTAATTTATCTAAATTTTCATCGCTCGTGTTATCATCAATACTATTTAATATAGCCCTGGCTAATAATCCGATTTCTTTTAATCCTTCCATTGCTGGGATCCGAATACTATCATTTAATCCATCAACTAAAAATGGACAATCTACTACATCAGCAATGTATTCACATTGTTTTATAAGTGCTTCAGGATGCGCTCCTACAACATCAATAATCGCCTGCATCCCTGTTTCTTCTATAATTGTTAAAAACTCGTTTAATTCTTGTTCTACTATATTTTTATCGATTCTCCCTGCCTTTTCATCTAATAGAGCTTTATGATTTTTATAAAAGACAGATCCAATCAAAACTATTGGATTTTCACCGGGTTGTCCTCCGATTTTAACATTTCCAATTTCTACTACTTTTTGTTCTTTTTCAAATTTTAACATAATATTTCCAATTTCTATTACTTTTTGTTCTTTTTCAAATTGATTTTTATATAAGTAGTAAAGAATATCAAACATAAAAGATATACTCTAAATTTAAGTTTGAAACAATTCTCAGAAAAAATACCCAGAACAGTGAAAGAATCTGGAAATTATATCTTATACAAAAAATTAACTTTTTGTTTCAACAACGTAAAAATCTTTGTCTAAATGTAGTTTTAACAAACAAATTCCAAGTAATATAGTAAAAATTAGATAACTAGCACTCCCACCAATCGAATTAGGATGAAATGGATTTCCTACATTCACTGCTAGATAAATACCTAAAACGGATATTAATCCAATCAGTACATATTTATTTTTTTTAATAAAATCTCTTCCAATTACATCTTGATAGAAGTAAGGAATAAAAAGTAAAAGAGTTAGTGGTAATAAAATTACTAATGTTTTATCAGCTAAGCTATTTAAAAATATGAAAGAAATTGCATAATAGCTGAATTTTTCTTGTATCTTCAATTTTTTAGTTATTATT
>SDNM01000279.1 GCA_004524385.1 Promethearchaeota archaeon | reverse complement strand
ATTATAATCATACCGATAATAGAAACCTTGAAATTTTAGGTGTATCATCAATCACAGTCCAACAAATGCCAAATAGAGCTGTATATGACTCAATTGATGCGCTAAATATTAGTGTGTATTATGAAGATACCGCAAGAGTTCAAGGAATCTCAGGAGCAACTATTACAATTGAAGTGGATGGTGCTCCTTATGCTACAACAATTTGGGACTATGGTACTGGTTATTATAATATCACAATTGACTTCACAGATGCAGCCTTTACTGGTTATGGTTCTTTTGCAATTCGTATAGATGTCAACCTTACTAGCTATTATAACCATACTGATAATCGAAATATCGACGTTTTAGCAGCAACATCAATAACAGTCCAACAAATGCCAAATAAAGCTGTTTACGACTCAACTGATCTTCTCAACATCAGCGTGTATTTTGAGGATATAGCAAGGGTCCAAGGCATTTCAGGAGCAACAGTCTCTATTGAAGTGGATGGCGCTCCTTACGTTACAACCATTTGGGATTATGGAACAGGATATTATAATATAACCATAGATTTTACGGATGCTATTTTTGCCGGATATGGGTCTTTTGCGATTCGAATTGATGTTAACCTCACTGATTATTACAATCATACTGATAATAGAAATATTGATGTTTTAGGTGCTACGACGACTACTCTTAATTATTATCCAATACAAACACAATATAACTCCTCAGAGAATCTTAATATTACAATCTATTATGAGGACACAGCAAGAGTTCAAAACATTTCAGGTGCTACATTATCTATAAGAGTAAATGGTGTACCCTATGCTACACCCACATTTGATTATGGTAATGGATACTATAATATCACAGTTAATTGTAGTGATGTGATATTTGATGGCTATGGTCCAATCACCCTAAGAGTCGATACTAACCTTACAAATTATTACAATCAAACGGATATATTAAATATTGATGTCATTGGATTGACAAATTATGTTTTACTTAATTTAACTCAATATAATCAATTGGTTTACCTAAATGGGTCTATCTATGAGGCATTTAGAGGTGAAAATATTACCGTTTATATGAACTATGAAAATACTATCTTAGGAACATTGATTACAGGGGCAGTTGGTAATCTAAGCTTCAACAGTGTAGTTTATACTGATAATGATTTGGACTCGGATGGTCTTTATTACTGGGAATTGAATACTTTTCAATTAGCTCCAGGAAGTTATTCATTTAGCATTACTTTAAATAATACATACTATCAGAACCTTTCAGTATCTTATAATTTCGATATTAATATAATCAGTACAAATATAACTATTGATATTGTATTTGACGATACAGGGCCCTTATCACCGTTGTATGATAACGGTTATCCAATTTATACGTCAAAGGGAACTGGTAACGTAACTATAGTAGTAACTTTCTGGGATCTTAATCATACTTATCAAATCGATTCTGCAGCAGGAAATTTAACGGTTATAGGAAAGCAATTTCTAATAAACTCAACGAATGCTAATGGTGAAGCAAGGTTTAGATTGAATTCAAGCAATTATGAACAAGCTGAATTTCAGATTAACATAACATTTTGGAAGGCAAACTATTATCAATCTGTTATTTGGCTTAATTTAACAATAGTTACTTATGAAACAAATTCTTCAATTATTAGTTTCAATCAAACTGGAGGATTAACAACTGTTTTCTATAATGTAACGCATTATGTTATTTATAGAAATTATAATACAAGTATCATAGTAGATTATTGGAACACAGATGATCATCTTGAAGTTTCGAATGCTATTGTATCGATTATTTTAAGACTGGGGGTAACTCCTGTATTCGCTAATGATCTAAACACTAATGCATCAGGAAGATGTCGAATTGATATCCCTACTTTTAATATGACCGTAGGGCTGTATACTCTTACAATTACTCTTTCAAAAGAAGATTATAAAACTCAGACCCATAATGACCAAATGTTGATTAGGTTAATCCCGACAAATGGTACTCTTTATAATATTACTCAAATTAATCATGCCACAGGATCAGTTGAAGCTTTACCTTATAACGCAGGAAATAATACCTATTTTGCGCGTATGATGTACAATGTCACTGTTTATTTCAACTATTTTGATAGATTGAATACTCAATGGATAGATGATGGAGCTAACTGTTCCTTGCTATTCAATGGAGTTTTTTATTATAATGTTAGTACTGTATCATTAGGTATTTACTCTTGGAAAATTCCCACATTTAATCTAAATGGAACATTTGTTGTTAATATTATCATGACCAAATTAAACTGGGCAAACGTTAATTACGCATTCAATCTAACAATTCGTCCTATTTCGACAGAGTTAATCATTGTAGACCCTCCAGATCTCTCAGGATATAATTCTGGAGATATTTTTAATGTCACAGTATTTTTCAATGATACCATCCAAGATGTCGGCATACCTGGAGCAACTGTCACTGTCGAAATTGATGGATCATTGTATACGACAATGATTTGGGATTATGGAAATGGTACCTATGAAATTACTATAAACTGTACTCATGCTGAATTTGATATATATGGATGGTTTGCTATTAGAGTTAATGCAAGCAAGCAATTCTTCGCTAAAAAAAGCGAGCTCATAAATGTAATGGTCTTAGGAGAAACACAACTAACTATTACGCAGCCTATTGATCTCTCTGTTCATGATTCGGGAGATTCTCTTAATGTCACTGTATATTATAATGATACTGTAAGAAATCAGGGGATCTCAGGAGCAAATGTTATCATTGAGATTGATGGGGCAGTATACACTACAACCATATTTGATTATGGCAATGGGTATTATAACATCACTATTGATTTTACTGATATAGAATTTAATAATTATGGCTGGTTTAATATTAGGGTAAACGCTAATAGAACCTATTATTATAATCAAAGTGAAATTATTGATATACTGGTTATAGGCGAAACTGACGTCGTTATAGTTAAAGGTCCTGATAAACCGATTTATGACTCAACAGATTCCTTAAATATTACTGTATTTTATAATGACACAGCAAGAGACCAAGGAATTTCAGGAGCAAGCCTAAATATTCAAGTTGACGGATCAGATTATACAACAACGATATATGATTATGGAAATGGATACTATAACATAACTATTGACTTTCTAGATGCTGAATTTGCGGGATATGGAACATTTTCATTGAGGATTGATACGAATCTTACTAACTATTATAATAATACTGATCTTCTCAATATTAATGTCTTAGGGGTTACATCAATAACTGTACAGCAAATGCCGAATAGGGCAGTCTACGACT
>SDNM01000278.1 GCA_004524385.1 Promethearchaeota archaeon | reverse complement strand
TTCTTCAAAAATTATTTTTTAGATCGGACCTTAGGAAAGTATTTTACAATTATTTTTACATCAAAGGGTATAAAGGCTAAAATTATAGATATTTTAAAATTTAAGTTTGATCGGAATTTAGACCGTAAATTAAAATTATTAAAATACCGTTACATATAAATTGCTCTTCTAAATATTTTTAAGATTTAATTTCTTTGTCAATTCTTTATATCTTGAGCGAAGGGTTACTTCTGTGACCCCTATTGTTTTAGCAATTTGATTTTGGGTCACTTTTTTATCTTTAATCCTACATGCCAAATAAAGAGCTCCAGCAACTATTCCTTTCGGATCTTTTCCACTAGTATTTAAATTAGATTTAAATGCTTTTAAAAGCCTGAGCGTAATTTTTTCTACCTCAGCATCTAATCCCATTTCTACAATAAATTTGGGTACAAGAGTGATTGGATCTGTATTTGGTACTTTTAATTCTAATTCTCTTATTAAAGCGCTATAACATCTTCTTACTTCCTTAGCTTCTACCGAAGCTTCGTCTATAACTTCTTGAAGCGTTCTTGGAAGCTTCACCGTTCTTATGGCAAAATATATACATGCGGCTATCATTCCGTTAATGGATCTACCCTTAAGCAATTTTTTTTTAAAAGCTCTTCTATAAAGATGCATAGCTTCTACTTTAATATAATCAGGTAAATTCAAATTGGTACATATCCTTTTTAATTCAGTAGTAGCGATTAGAAGGTTTCTTTTTTGCCATGATATTCGAGTGTCCCATTTAGCAGCTCTTTTTAAGTCTGGATTAATGATATTTTTATTGTTTATGACTGTTGTAAATCCCATATCGGGCAGTAATTTTGAAATGGGAGCTCCAGTGGTTTCTCTCTTTTTTTTCTCTTGCGAAGAAAATGCTCTTCGACCACTATGGGCGAAATCTATTGACCGTTCATCTAAAACTAGACCACACTGGCTACAAAGAATATCTCCTGATTCTTCAATATTAATAATAGTGCCCCCACATTCAGGGCATAAATTAATTTGCTTTATTTTTTCAGAAATCATTATAAATTTTACCTCCTTTTAATTTTCTCCAATTTTCCTATTTTTTCGAATAATAAGGCATCATGATTATTTAGATCTGCTTTAATTAAATCTTCATCAACAAATTCTCCTTCCAGTATTTTCAATGATAATGGATCTTGAATGTAATTTTGAATCGCTCTTTTTAAAGGACGGGCACCATAATCAGGATCAAAACCCTTTTCAGCCAAGAATTCTTTAGCTTTTTCAGAGAGTTCTAACTCTATATTATGCTCCTTTAAAATTTTATTCAATTTTTTAATTTGGATGTCTACAATGTCTTTTATTTGTTCTTTTTCTAAGAAATTAAATACTATTATATCATCAACACGATTGAGAAATTCTGGTCTAAAGTAAGATTTTAAAGATTTCATAATTATTTGCCTACTTTCATCTTCACTTTTACGTCGATTTTCCAAAATAAATTGACTTCCAATATTACTAGTCATAATAATAATTGTATTTTTAAAATCAACAGTCCTACCATGGCCATCAGTCAATCTACCATCATCCATTATTTGGAGCAAAATATTGAACACTTCTGGATGAGCTTTTTCAATTTCATCAAATAATATGACTGAATAAGGCCTTCTTCTTACTGATTCAGTTAAATATCCTCCCTCATCATATCCAACATAACCAGGGGGAGCTCCAATAAGTCTAGCAACACTATGTTTTTCCATATATTCAGACATATCTATTCTAACCATTGCATTCTCATCATCAAAAAGAAATTCTGCTAATGCTTTTGCAGTTTCAGTCTTACCTACACCAGTAGGTCCCATAAATATGAAAGTCCCGATGGGTCTATTTGGATCTTGAATACCCGCTCTTGCTCTTCTAATTGCATTTGAGATTTTTACTAAAGCGCCATCTTGACCAATCACTCTTTGCTTCAAACGATTTTCCATTTTTAATAATTTCTCACGCTCGCCTTCAAGCATTCTTGAAACGGGCACGCCAGTCCATTGAGAAACAATTTTAGCGATATCTTCAGCATCAACTTCTTGCTTTAACATAGTTTTGTTTTTTTGAATTTCATTCAATTCTAAATTATATTTGTCTAAATCTTTTTTTAATTGATTAAGAACCCCATATGTTAATTCAGCTGCTTTACCAAGATCTCCTCTTTTTTCTGCCTTTTCAGCCTCAATTTTTGCTATTTCCATTTCTTTTTTAATCTCATTAATTTTTGCTATTTTTTCTTTCTCATTTTTCCATTGCAATTTTAATTTGTCGCTCTCTTCTCTAAGATTATTCAATTCTTCATCTATTTTTGTCATTTTTTCTTTACAAGATTTATCATCTTCCTTCTTTAAAGCTTCTTTTTGAATTTCTAATTGAATAATTTTTCTCTCTATCTCATCAATTTCCGTAGGCATACTGTCAATTTCGATCCTTAATCTTGATGCTGCTTCGTCCATTAAATCAATTGCTTTATCTGGTAAAAATCGATCCGAAATATATCTATATGATAATGTTACAGCAGAAATAATTGCTGAATCAGTTATTCTTACTCCATGATGTATTTCGTATTTTTCCTTTAAACCCCTTAAAATTGCTATAGAGTCTTCCACAGAAGGTTCTGCGACATAAACGGTTTGAAATCTTCGAGTTAATGCGGCATCTTTTTCAATATATTTTCGATATTCATCTAAAGTTGTTGCACCAATTGCACGTAGCTCTCCTCGAGCTAATGCTGGCTTAAGCATATTGGACGCATCAATAGCTCCTTGAGCTGCACCAGCACCGACTAAAGTATGGAGTTCGTCAATGAATAATATATACTTGCCTGCACTTTTTTCAACTTCTTTTAAAAATGCTTTAAGACGATCTTCAAATTCACCTCTATACTTTGCTCCAGCTATCATTGCAGCTAGATCCAAAGCTATGAGGTCTTTATCTTTTAAAGAATCTGGTACATCATTACTAGCAATTCTCTGGGCTAAACCCTCAACAATTGCAGTTTTTCCTACTCCTGCTTCTCCAATTAGGACAGGATTGTTTTTTGTTCTCCTTGAAAGGATATGCATAATCCTTCTTATTTCATCATCTCTCCCAATTACAGGATCGATTTTGCCCCTTTTTGCTAAATCTGTAAGGTTTCGGCTATATTTCTGAATTGCTTGGTATTTACCTTCTGGATCTTGATCTGTTATTGATTGGTTTCCTCTTACACTCTTTAATGCTTGTAAAATTCGATTTTCATTAATACCAAATTTTTTTAAAATAGAACTAATTCGTATTG
>SDNM01000011.1 GCA_004524385.1 Promethearchaeota archaeon | reverse complement strand
TAAAAGAGAACAAAGTTTACCTTATAGTTGATCATAATATGAATAGAATTTGGACTTACAATGGTTATAAAAGTTCTTTCAAATTACAAATATATGGTAATAGATTAGCACAAATGCTTAAACAACAACTTCAATTAAGATATAATATATCTCCTTTAAACAGATTTTCTAAAAAAGATGAAACTTATCAAGAAATAATGGAAAAACCACTTAGTGGAGGAGGAGCACAAGCAATCGAAAAAAAAGATTTTTTAGAGTTTAGTGGTGGATTTAAAGTTAAGGCTAATATTAAAATATTTCCAGTGATGCGTGTAAAGCAATCATTAGAATATATAAACCAAATTCCTCCCCCTGAAAATTTTATAAGAAAATTTATGATTGTAGGTGGAGATATATATACTGACGAAGAGATAACAGAATCTTTTATAACAGAAAAAAAGGAAATCAAAAAGCCCTTGAAATTAGGACGTTTAAATAGAGGTTTTACTTTTTTTGAGAATTATTCAGCCCGTCTAATTATAAATGATAGAAAAATGCAAGGAATTGAATTATATATTCATGAAAAAGATAAACCTAAGACCAACTTATTAGAAGTATCAATTCCTATTTTTACCGAAGAAAAATTTAATAAAAGCGGAGATTTAGATACATTATTTAATGCGTTTCAAATGCCTGAGGAATTACCAAAAGAAGATTAAAAACCATTCTCTCAAAACAAAAAGAGAAAAATCGTCGAAAAAGTAGCATGAAGCTCTCCTATTAAGGTTAGAATAATACTGGTTTTATTTTGCCCATCAATTACACCTATTTTATATTTTCAATTATTTTAAGGATTTTCAATATTATACAATTAAGTAACGCTCTTTTTTTTACCAAAAATTATAACTAAAGCTTTAAATAAATAGTTTTCTTAATTTTTTTAATTTAAAATCTAATAAAAAAAACTATTTGAAAACAAATGTGATAAAAAATGGAATTTAAATCTAAGCTTAAACCATTTGTTAATAAACATAAAAAGGTGCTATCGATGGGAATAATAGCAGCATTAGTAGCAGTGCCAATTCTTGCGCTCTTATTGCCTGCTTTAATAGATTATTATTTGCCAGAGGATCTACATGAAGGTGATAAAGATGTTGATTCGTTATTATGGAGATTCGGTAGAGGCATGCCTGGTACAGGAGCAACAATGCAACCTCAGAAAGTAACTTTTGCCTCAGGAGGGGAAGAATATATTGTTGTTGGAACTGATGGGGGAATCGCAACTCTTACATTAGATGGAGTTATTGGTATGAGTTATATGACCTTTGGAGATGTGATTACATTTGATTTACTTGCTGATCTCGATGGTGACGGTCAAAAAGATATTGTTTTGGTGGTATATGATAGAGATCACGCCAATGTCATTGCTATTTCTTCAAATACTGGAAGGGAATTATGGAAATATGACCCGAGAATATCTGGGTATGATTCTGAGACGTTCGCTCCTCGAGAATTTATTACTTATACATGGGATGTTGAAGTTGTAGATGATATTGACGATGATGATAAGGATGATGTGATTATTTCCTCTTGGAATAGAATCATTGCTATAGAGGGAGATGATGGTGATGAAATCTGGGTAAATGATGATGCATGTACGAATGATGTATGGAATATTGAATCTTTAGATGATTATATTATCGCAGGTTCAGAAGTAGGAGAATTAGTGGCGCTTAATGTAGAAGATGGTGAACTCGAATGGGTTTCAGAAATTGAACCAACCACAACAATACCACTTCGAAGTATGGCGGTAGTTGTTGAGAGAGAAATACCCAGCTCTATTAACGAAATTATCATAGATGGGGATAATATATTAGTTTCTGCCGATAATGGATTTATTTATCTAGTTGATGGTGATGATGGCGACGAACTTGATAATTATGAATTTTATGAGATAGACGAGTATGATGAGGAAGTGGGGGATACTACAGATGTATTTACCTCACCGTATACCGTTGAAAGAAGAATTTTTCAACATGCGGGATTTAAAATTTCTAATACTATTGACTATGATGGTGATGGAAGCAATGAATATTTAGGAATCTCTTTTCATCTTGAATATAGTGATGAAGATTTTCATCAATTAGAAGATCTTGAGTTTGATGGGATGATTTTTAATTGTAAAAATGATGATATTGATGATCTATCTGGTGGAGAATTTGAATATGATGCAACTTTATATACAGCTTCTTATCCAGAATTCATCAAGGTAGATTCAGAGATTAGAGCATATATGTTTCGAAATGGTTTTGAAGCCACATCGGGAAGTAACTGGAATTATGAAGGAGTTTATTATACAAATTACATTAATGATGGCTTTAATCCTGCTAGATCAACTAAAGTTATTAGGACTGGAGATAGTTCGGATGATGAGATGGATGATGATGAAACAATAGGTAAATATTTATTAAATGTTGGTGATGCTAATGGCGATAAAATTGACGATTTGTTTGCTATAAGTGATGACGGAAAATATATGCTCATTGATACGAAAAACGGTCAAACTCTATGGTCTAGAACTAAAGGAACGGGGGCGACAGACCTTACTCAGATTGAGGATATCGATAAGGGTGGATCAAAAGACTACCTATTTAAGAGATATAGTGATTTTGACCCTTCATGGAGAGAATATTCAGGCGATCGCTTTAATTACCCATCTTTTAGAGATTATAATTATGAAGAAGGCGACCTTGCTGAAGATCAAGATCTAATCGCTGAATTCTTAACCATTAGTGCTGAGACGGGTAAAGTAATCTGGGAATTCAGTGTGCCTAATCCCGATTATAATGAGGGATTAAGAGATATAGTAAATATAGGAGATATTGATGGTGATAATATTGATGATTATGCTGGTTGGATAATCCCGACTGACTATCCTCCAGAACTTGCGCGTTACATTAGGGATATTTCAGGAAGTACGACTATATCTCTTGATGACAATTACAGAGAAGAGGCGATAAATAGGGCATTGTTAGTGGGTTATACACGATTTCTGGCAATACGGGGATATGATGGTTCTATATTTTGGAATACTCCATTAAATGATATACCTTATAAATATTATCGAGAGTTCGGCTATGATGGTACATTTACAAATCCGTTTAATCTATACTCTAATAAAAGCCATATCTATCATAGAACTTACGATGATATTCCTCTCAATTGGACCAGCGGCGGTGATGTTGATAATATTCAATGGAAGGCCCGATGGGATAGCTCCACTCTAATTCATCCAAGTAATGTCCAAGTCGAAACTGGAACTACAAATGACAATTTCTATAATCTATATGGTGATACTGGAACTAATTACACTATCACTTCTTATAATTCGTCGGGAAAAGTATTAATCGGTAGACCGGAAACGGTTTCATCTGAAGAAACCAAAGCTAAAGATAACTATGATTGGGTTGTACACTCAAAGTCTTCTGAAGGAAGCTACAAAGTATCAATTGAAATGTCTTTTAATCAATCTTTAGATATTGAGAGCACTTCAAAAGCTATCTCGATTGGTTATTACGGAAAAGTAAACCGGACAACAAAGGTTTCAGAAATTTTCATTTCAATATGGGATTTCAATGCAGGGAATTGGATTAAAATAAGCCAAGACAACATAAATTCCACATCTTTTGAACCGATGATTAAAAATTTTTATGATATTTCAGATGTAGTTGATCCATCCAATGACAATCAGGTGAAAATTAAATTGGAAGCAACTGACGATACTAGCTTTTCACTTTCGATTAATCAATTGGCTGTCAACTACTCATATGAGCTCGGAAGTTATGAAGTGATGGCAGACTACAAAAACAATCGATGGCAGACTTTAATCAATTTTACAATTCCTCTTGAGTTTGGAATCGATTGGCACAATAATACTCAAATAGAAAGAATCTCTGCTATGGTATGGCAAAGTATTGTTAAAGTTAATTTTGCAGGTGGATATAAATCCTTTAACTTTACTTATGATATTTGGAGTATGAACAAAAGTGATTGGCATACCTTGGATGATTTTGATCCAAATAAAAGAGTAATGACTGAGACAGCGCCCATGAACAATTGGCATGCGGGGTTCACTGATGATACTTCAGGAGGATATAGATATGATAATACAAGTTTTGAATTTACTAATGATTTCAGATATGATAAGTGGTACTTGATACAGCGTGGGACTTACAATGGTTCAAATTTCTTTGGAATTGATAATGGGGTAGAGTTTGATTACGAGCATAAATCGGTTCTATCAGATGTAGTAGACTCAAACAATATTCTTAAAATGCGTATAAACGTGACTAATAGTTGGAATCCTTTTAATTTAACATTAGACAGTTTTGGATTAGGGGCATTCTACTGGGGTCTTTATGGCAATAATTGGGACCAGTATTACATCTATGACAAACTTGAAAAAGAGTGGGATACAGACTTAGAAAATGTTTTAAATCTTCGAATTCAAGATTTTGAAGTAATAAATGGGACCGGTGATGAATATCTTGATGTTTTAGTGATATGCGGAATGGAAACAAATGAAGACGGGGGTCAAACCTGGTGGAGTTCTCGATTAATGCTATTTAATGTGAAAAATAGAACTATATCTACTAAATGGGGTTATGACTCTAGAAATAAATTTCCTTTTAATATTGTGAGAGCTACTTATTTGAATAATTCCCTAGATGGATGGATTTTAAGCGGTTCATTTAGATACGGAGGTAGTACTATATTTTCTCATGCATACATTGAAGATGCAAATTGGGATACCGCTATTACTAATTACGATAACTATGCACCTCAAACAATAAAATATAAATCGAATTATATAAATATAACAGGAGCGGGTGATTTCTATGAAGTTCTTGGTACAACAGAATACAAAAGCGGAAGGTTGGGATTAATAAAAGGATATTATGGAGATGATTATTGGAGTCATGATTATCTTGAGATTATTGATGCTCACACTCAAGAATCAGTCTGTTTTATTAATCCAACGAACTTAGACTACCTAGGAAGGAGACACGATTGGATATCTAAAAATGATTTTAGTAGATCGGGTGCTGGGTATCAAATGGAATTTTCTTATGCGGATTTTGATGGTGATGGTTATTTAGAACATGTAGGTTTAGCTTCTAATGGGCAAAATGTTCAAATCTTTAAAGGAAGTGCAGGCAGTCCTGGCGATCCAATTGTTACAATTGATCTTGAGGAATTAATTGAAGAAGGAGAAGTTTTAGAAGAAGATTGGGAACATGAACAGGAAATTGATACATCTTTCAAATTACCATTTGCGTCAGCTGGAGATCTCAATGATGATAATGTAATAGATGGAATTATCGGTTTTCAATTGGCTAAAGATAGATGGGATGATAATTTATATGCTAAAGGATCCGCAGTTATGTGTATAGATATTCGCACCAGTTCGGGCACAAATTTAGAAGAAATTGAACCTGAAGAATGGGACGTTGGTAATGGTGACGATGATGATGATGATGACGATGATGACGATGAACGAGGTTTTGATAAAAAAGCATGGGAATTAGAACCTTATGATTATAAATATGAATGGGGCGATGATCGTTATGATTATTTCGATTATATAGAAAATATTGGTGATTTCAATAAGGATGGACATGATGATATTCTTTGCGGTCATTATTCATATCAACTTGCGGAAGGAGCTTATATTACTGGTCATATATCGGATTTATTGGATGTTTATCATCAAAAATTGCTGTATCGGTTTAATTTGGAAACAATTGATGCCATCTATACAATAGGAGATATTTCAGGTGATGGAAAAGATGAATTTGTTATCCAAAGTGGAGAATCGTTCTTTTGCATCAATTCGGAATTTGAAGTAGAATTTGAAGATCTTGAAGATGATGAAGTTAATAAAATGTCGTCAAGTAGATTCACTATTGAATGGGATACAGAGGGAGATTACGAGTATTTCGAGTTAGTCATTGATGGTAATACTTATGCTATTACCGAGTACATGGAACAAAAAGTTTCTTTAGGACCAGGTGAGAAAAAGGTTCAACTTTTCATGTACGATGAGAGCGGTGTAGTAATCGCAGTGGCCGAAGTAACAATCGAAGTTCCTGGTGACTATACGATGTGGATATTAACTGCTATAATGGCTTGTGTAGTTGGAGTACTTTTAGTTGCGTATAGAAGAGTCAAAAAGAGGAAAGAAAATATTGTTTTAATCGATAAAGAAAAAAAAATGGAGGAACTTAAAGCATGAGTAAAACTAGAGAAGGTGTTCCTGGAATAAAATACGAAATTTGGAGTGATAAACTTCAAAAAATCTATGGAAAGGGAGATAAAGCCTTTGAAGCTGTAAAAAAAATCGACTTACGTGTAGAAACTGGAATTCACGGATTTCTTGGTCCTAATGGAGCGGGTAAAACAACAACTATGAATATGTTAGTTGGAGCCCTTTCTATTACTTCTGGCAAGGCAAAAATCAGAGAGAAAGAAGCAGGTTCCGTTGAGGCAAGACGTTTAATAGGATTTCTACCTCAAGATCCTGTTTTTTACGATAATATGACAGGAGAAGATTATTTAATATACATGGGATCTTTAGGTGGATTAAGAAAGATCGAAGCTAGGAAGAGAGCACAAGAATTATGCGAATATTTCGATATTTTCGATGATAGAGTCAGACCTATTGGCGAATATTCTGGTGGTATGAAACAAAAAATTGGAATTGCTGCAGCACTTATTCATAAACCTAAATTATTGATTTTGGACGAACCAACAGCTAATTTAGATCCTATAGGACGAGCAAATATCATAGAGAAAATTAAGGAAATTTCTAAAAATGTAAGTGTATTTGTGTCAAGCCATATCCTATCTGAAATTGAGCAGATGTGCGAAACAGTAACTATGATTAATGAAGGTGCAATCGTTATTTCGGATACATTAAAGAACATTAAAAAGAAATTTATCGGCAATACTTTTCAATTACACACTAACAAAAATGAGGAAATCTTAAGAGATCTAGAAAAAAAGGATTATATAGATAAAACATGGGTAAGAGAAGAAGATGGATCAATTCAAGTGATTCCTCGAGATGCTGATAAACTTCAAGAAGAAGTGCCTAAATTAATATTAGATCATAGAGCAATATTATATAGTTTCCATATACCAGAAGTATCATTGCAAGATATTTTTATGGAAGTATATGCGAAGGGAGGTAATTAGAGATGACTGTACAGAAGTTAAAATCGTATGTAGCAAGAAATAAAACGGAAAAACCAGAGAGAGAAATATTCAGAACTACTTTGATCGTAGTAAAAAAGACATATCAAGATTTAACATCATTCAAGAAATTTGTCATTTCTTTGATATTAATGATGTTATTTCCGATAATTTTTCTCGCCTTTCCAACAACTTTAAATTTTCATTCGATCTCTGTTCAGCACGCATCAGCTGCTATTGCAATTCAAATCATATTTCCATTATGGTTTTGGACGCTAGGTATTGCTTTAATCTGTATTGTTGGTACAAGTGGAGCATCTTTAATTTCCGAAGAAGTTCATTCAGGATCTATGCTGATTTTAGTAAGTAAGCCAATTACTCGAATAAAAATCTTTCTTGGTAAATATATTGGATTATTTTTATATGGAGCACTACTTAGCTTTCTTGCTGTATTTATATTAGGATGGATTGCCGTACTGAGATATTCTGCCAATATACAACATTTTTTGGGATTGATTCCGTTCCTGATTGCATCATACATCTATTCTCTGGTTATTTTGTTAATATTTTGTAGCATTACCTTAGCTTTATCGTCAATTGTCAAAAGACCTAGAAACGCTGCGTTAGGTGTGTTATTATTGGTAATATTTTCTTTCATAGGGATGATGGTCCTCAAGACATTCATTGCTGATTATTATGACGATTTTTATATATATACATTCGATCTCGGATATCACTTAGGTAATATCTATGTTGGCTTTATGGAAGCATTTAATGCTATTCCTCCTGTAGCAGAATGGCAGCAATGGTTTGGAATAATGACTGGTGTGTATGCCATTACTTCACCTACCGATCCTGATCAAGATATCAATCCTGGAGGCATGACAAAAAACGATTATGTTTATACATGGGTTTCCTTGTTAGTTTGGATTGGTATTGCTGTATTTCTTTTAATTTATGGTTTAATAAGCTTAAAGAAAAGAGAAATTTCGGTATAAATCGACAAATTTTAACTTTTTTTTTTTCCTTACTTTTTTTTTTAAGAAGATTGAAGAAAATTCTCATTTTCAAATTATTATAATTATGGAAATTTTAATATTAGTGAATTAACTTGTTTTTATTGTAAGTGAAAATTATATTATAATATCTCCAAAATACAATGTTTTAAATAAAATATATTAGACGTGTTTTGTATGGTTAAAAATGAATATTATGTGGGAGAAGCACTTGTTGGAACTGGCGCTGACTTAGCGCATATTGATTTATTAATTGGGTCTAAGAATGGACCTATAGGAATCTCTTTAGCAAATGCGCTTAGTGAGCCCTCGAAGGGTCACGGCGGATTGCTAGCTGCGATACGTCCGAATTTACTCGCAAAGCCAATAACTTTAATAGTCCCGAAGGTAACAGTATCAAAGATGGAAGAGGCTAATAAAATCTTTGGCCCTGCTCAAGCCGCCGTTGCGAAAGGAGTAGCTGATGCAGTCGAGGAGGGTCTTATTCCTATGAATAAACTCGACGAGTGGGTAATAATTGCAAGTGTTTTTATTCATCCCGGGGCAACAGACTATAGAAAAATTTTCCAGTACAACTATGGAGCAACTAAATTAGCAATTCAAAGAGCTCTAAAAGCATATCCTCCAATTGAAAAGATTTTTTATGATAAAGACAGGGCAAAGCATCCAGTAGCGGGAATACGGATCCCAAGATTATGGAGGCCGCCATATATACAAGTAGCCTTAGACGCACCTAATCTCCAACGCCAAATAAAAGTAGTAAAAGAATTACCCAAAAGTGATCGTATTATAATTGAGGTCGGTACGCCTTTTCTCAAGAAATATGGTATGGAAGCAATTAAGGAAATTCGAGAGGTTGCAAAAGAAGCTTTCATCGTTGCTGATTTAAAAACATTAGATGTAGGAAAATTAGAAGTTGATTTTGCATTTGATGCTACTGCTGATGGGGTTGTAGCAAGTGGTTTAGCCTCTACTGCCTCACTTGATAAATTTATCTTAGAAGCTCAGCGCCTTGGCATTCACGCTTTTGTTGATACTATGGAAGTACAAGATCCGATTGCGAAATTAAGTTCGCTAAAACAAATCCCCGATGTTGTTATACTTCATAGAGCAATTGATGTCGAGCAATCTGTAGAAGGGGATCAATCGCCGGATGCCGCGCAAAAAGCAAGATGGGCTTTAGTTCCAAAAATTAAAGAGTTATATAAAGAACACAAAAAGGCTTCTGGGAGGGATCGTGTTTTAGTTGCTGTAGCAGGAGGCATTGAGCCAAATAGTGCAATATTTGCATTGAAGCAACACGCAGATATATTGATAGTCGGCAGATTTATTGCCTCTGCAAAAGACATAAAATTTGCAATGAGAAGGATACTTCAAACATTACCAGGTTATCAAGACATAGACCTAAAGCGTATTCACGAAGAGGATGATGATTCCTCAGTCACAAAGGCAACCTGGGATTGACTTTCGCATAGCTAATAGTAACTAATAAATTTTTTTTAAATCTCGTTTTTAATTTTATCTAATAAAAGTTATATCTTTTTCTTGAGTATTATCTATTAAATTTCAGCCTCTTTCCTCAAATTTATTTAAGAATTTTTAAATTTCTAATTTTGTTTAATAATTATTTTAATTATTAGGCTGGAATAAGGATAACAAAAAAAATTTTTAGCTAATTATTTATGATCTTTAATTAAAAAAAATATAAAATAAAAAGTGGTTTATTAGATTAGAGTTTAACTGGTCTACTATTGGCTGTAAAAACAGGTCCGATGATCTGGGAGTAAAGATTACAATATTGTTCTTGGTTACTGATAACGGCAACTATTTGGGAATCTTTTTCTGAATAGGGCGCCAGAATCACCTCTTCGGCATCTCTCGAACATGCGAAGAACGCTCCCTGCGTATTTAAATTGCGGAATTGAATATTACCTAATTGCATCATCTTCTTAAGGATATCTTGGTATTGACTCAAATCCCAATGTGTAGTGATCATAAATCTTGCTACCTTTCTCTCATATGCAAATTCAGAGATAACTTGTAAAATTTCAGGTACAACCACGGGAGTCACAACTATGACTGAAGATTTGGTTCGATAGATAGCATCTTTAACAGCTGCTATTAACGCCGTTTTTCCAACCGTATGCCACGTGGTAACTTTTGCGATTTCTGAAACTGGAATTGAGGCAGATGCATTATGAACATCTTTAAGTTTTGTTTCGTTAGTTTCAGCTGCTTCTGTCACATCATCAATAGCATTCATAAAATTAAGTGTAAAATCGGCAATTGCATCTTTCACATTTTGAGTCGTATCTCGAGTTGTATTAGATAAACTATTTTGTAGAGTTTCCGCATTTAGTTTGTATTTATTTTTATGATTTTCAAGCATATCAGCCAACATTTGATCCATATCAGCAGATTCTTCATTCCAAAGATTAATCTCAGCATCAATTTTTTCAGATGTATTAGATTTAGATCCATCAAAATCACTTCGAATTTTACTTAATCTATCACCAGTAGTCTTTGTATGTTTATCCTTAAACTCAGATGACTTAGTTTTAATCTCAGCATCGAAATCTGTATAGTGTTTCAAGGATCCATCTTTATGTTTATTTATCGCATCATCATAATCTTTATGATGTGTTTTTAAAGAATTTTCTAATGAATCTTTCAGTTTTACAGTAGTATCAGAACAATCTTTTACTCCAGTTTGTAATGTATTATCAATCTCGCCAGACATATCAGTAGCAAGCGTATCTAATTCTGCAGTAATCGTTTCTTGCGCTCTTTTATCAAGGTCAGTCGTTTCTGTTCCTAATGATTGATTCTCATTTGCCACGGTATCTGATACTTCCTTTTTTAGTTCATCAGAAGTACTTTGAGTATCCTTAATATATTTCTCGCACTCATTCACAAAATCATCTTTGAAGGGTCTTGAAATATCTGCAACTTCGGTTTCTATAACCTTCCAAGCATTAATATATTTCAATTTCTTCTTTTTTCCAAAGAAAAACCCTGTATTCGGAATTGCTTCAGCAAGATCACTAAATTTATTTGATTGGGTAATTAGATTTTCTAATAATTTCAAGGCTCTATTTTTATATGAATTGATTATATCTTTTATTTCTAAATGTCTATTTTCGACTTTTGTATGAAGATCTGATTCAAGATTACTTGTTGTGCTTTTTACATGGTTTGTATGATCAGCTAACAATCTTGAAATGCGTTCCTTAAGATCAGTAACGATTTTATCCATTCTTTCTAGATATTTTTCAAGAATCTGTTCCATTTTAGGTTTAAGTTCATTGGCAATGTTCTGATGTCTGTCTACATGATCATCCAAATCCTTTTTTAATTCAGTTTCTAAATTGCTTACTCTTGTTGAGAAATCTCCTAATAAATCAGTAATAATTTTGTCGATATCAGATTTGGCTGCGTTAATTGAAGTTTCATTATTTGAAACTAAGGTATCTATGATTTGATGAGATTCAGTATCAAGCTGTTTTAAATCATTGTCTAATTCTGAAAAGTCTTTTTCTATATTATCGTGTAGCTCTTTTTCTAAAGTTTTTGATGTTTCTGTAAATCTGGTCGTTGCTTTATTAATTCTTTCTTTTTTACTTGCATTCTTATCATCTGAATCTTGAAAAAATTCCTTCACTTGAGTGTCAACTGCGGTCTCAACTTCTTCGATACTTTTATTTTGAATCGATTCCAGCTTTTCAAATCGACTAGATTGATCAGAAAGAGCATTATCTTTAGTAGTAGCAATTTTCTGTCTAAAGGCTTCAGATTCGCTCGTAAATAATTCAAAAAATGGTTCGAGTGGTACGTACCTATCTACAATCCCTTCGACCTTTTGTAGAAAATTTGATTCAACGAGCTTTTTAGTAATTTCTTCAACTTCTGAATATTCAATCTCACCCTCTTCAAAATACATAAATACTTCTGAAATTGTTGCTTGTGGCACTCCAAGATATTTAATGTAGACACTAATCTCTTCTTCAGTTAACCCGTATCTCGTAAATAATTCTTTAGATGTTTCTTTCAATGACATGATATATTATTTCCTTTTAATTTTAAAATAAATTATATTCGAATTTACTTAATAATATTTTATTGAAAATATAATTTAATAATATTTTATACCAATTAAAATATTTATACTTTAGTTAAAAAAACAAAACAAAACAAAACAATGTTCTTAATCGTTATTTCTGCGCCTTAGAATTTGACCCTTTTGTACTCCTAAATGTTTTCTATTTTTAACAGTGATTTCTCCATTTACAATAACATAATATATCCCGTCTGGAAATTGACGCCCATTTTGGTAAGTAGATTTATCTTTTATTTCCATCGGATTAAATATTATGAGATCTGCCTTGTAATTTTCTTTGATAATCCCTCTGTCCTTCAATCCCAATATTGATGCGGGTAATGATGTCATTTTTCTAATTCCTTCTTCTAATGACACAATCCTCTTTTCTCTAACATATCTCGCTAAGATTCGTGGAAATGTGCCATATGATCGTGGATGAGTATTCCCTTCTAAAACTAAAAAACCATCCGAGCCAATACATACAAAATCTTGCTTGAATAAAGATAAAATGCTCTTTCTCTCGTTCATTCCTTTAAAAGAAACCATAATCGACCCTTCCTCATCTCTAACGAAATCCAATAACGCTTCAGCTATTTCTTTTTTCGGATAAAGAATTTCCAACGCATCGTTTAAAAATTTTCCCTCTATTTTATGATTATGCAAAACACTGATTATCCTTACGCCATTTTTCATAAAATTGAACATAAGGTCTATCATTTTATTTCTAGGAATTTCTTGCATTTTAGATGAGATGTTAGTTAAAAATGCTGAGGTTAACATATTAATTGTTTCATCTATGATTCTTTCTCTAGTATCTGGTTTAGTTAAATTTTCTTTAAAGTTTTTAAAAACCCAAGGTTTTAATAAAAATCCTGCCAAACTAGTAGAACTCTCCTCATAAGGATAAAGATCTGCGTATATTTTAAGACCGTCATTTCTCGCATTTTCTACTAATTTAATCATCTCAGGAGTTAATTTCCATGCAAAATTACCCGCTGCTTTCCAATGAGATATCTGACC
>SDNM01000277.1 GCA_004524385.1 Promethearchaeota archaeon | reverse complement strand
GTATAATGAGATGTTATCTATAAAAGAACAAAGGGACTTCTTGAGTTATTTAAAATAAACTAATAATAATTTTCCTAAAGCTAAATGAGATGGATAAAAAAATTACCTTTTTTGGGGCAGGTAGTGCATCATTTGGACCAGTAACCCTTAATGATATTTATCATAGTAAAACTTTAGAAGGTTCTACCATCACCCTCATTGATATTGATGAGGAGAAATTAAATAGAGTTTATGATATTGTCTGTAAGGAGAATGAAATTAAAGGTGAAAAATTTACAGTAGAAAAGACACAAAATCAAAAAGCTGCGTTAAAGGATGCAGATGTGGTGATTTGTTCAATAGAGCATGGGGATAGATTTTTCCACCGCTGGATAGATCATAGAATTCCTCACAAACATGGTTCTACTGAGATGATGGCTGAGAATGGTGGACCAGGAGGGTTTTTTCACTCCGCTCGACAGATCCCCACTATTGTAGATATTGCAAAGGAAGCTTATGCAGCGAATCCTGAGGTCTTCTTTATAAATTATTCAAATCCTATGTCTCGAATATGCCTCGCTATACATCGAGCAGTTCCCGAGTTAAACTTTGTTGGGTTATGTCATCAAATAAATTTATTATTGATAGATTTACCACATATTATCGATGACGAGATGAGAAATAATGAATTGTCCTATTTGGAGAAAATAAAAAAAATAAGGGAATACATTGATAATACAAAAATTGTCGTTGGTGGTTTAAATCACTTTGCTTTTGTATTAGATATGGAGGATTTAAGGACTGGTGAAAATTTAATGAAAAAATTTAATGCAAATCTCATGGATTTCTACAAAAAGGATAAATGGGATAGGTTTCATTTTGCTGACCTCACTTTCGAGATATATAAGCGAACAGGATGGTTTCCATACGTAGGAGACAATCACCTCGCAGAATATCTTCAAATAGCTAAGGATTACACAAAATATGAAGATTTTGATGATTGGATCGAATTAATGGAGCAACAAAATAAGGGTATACTCGGGATGTTAAAGCGAAATCATAAAAGACTTCAAAAAGGTAGATATCCAAAAAAGGGAGTATTTAAAAGAGCTGTTTCTGGAGAAAGAGCTGTTGCAATCTTAGAGGCAATGATAGAGAATAAAAATACTTATGAGATTGTAAATATTCCTAATGATGGAATAATCGAGAACTTGCCTCAAGACTTAGTAATCGAATGTACAGGTATTGTAAATAAAGAAGGAGTTTATGGAGTAAAGCTAGGAAAAATCCCTGTTGCTGTCGCAACAATACTCAGAATTGAAGCGTCAATTCAAGATGTATGTGTTGAAGCAATATTAAAAGAATCGAAAGATCTAGCAATTGCTTGCATTGCTATGGATGTAAATTGTGGAAGCTTTGAGATGGCAGAAAATATATTTAATGAGATGGTAGAAGTTCAAAAAAAATATTTACCGAATTTTAAATGATGTAGTGTAAAATTGGTTTTTATTTCCCTATTTATGCTTAATAAACGTACCTTTTCTATATTCCTCAAAAGCAATTCTCAATTCTTCTTGAGTATTCATGACGATTGGTCCATACCACGCAACTGGTTCTCCTATTGGTTTACCAGAAATTAATAGAAAACGTAAGCCTTCATCAGCAGATTGTATCTTTATCTCCTCTCCACCGTCATAAAGTATTAGTTGTTCAGCATTTTTTAATGGATCACGGTTTTCATCAAAATAACCAGTGCCTTTAAAAATGTAAGCGAATACTGTATAACCTCTTTTAATATTATGCGAAAAAGTTGAATTTGGTGGCATTGAAACGTCCAGATATTCAGGATTTGTTATAATATCCCTCACAGGTCCTTTAATTCCATTTATTTCTCCAGCAACAATTTTAATTTTTACCCCGTCCTCGTTTTGCACTTCAGGAATTTCTTCCTCAAGGACATCCCTATATCTAGGATCCATCATTTTATGAGAGGCTGGAAGGTTTGCCCATAGCTGAAAACCCATCATTAAACCGTCAATGGGTTTTGGCATCTCTTGATGGATTATGCCTGATCCAGCTGTCATCCATTGGACATCTCCAGAATTAATAACTCCTTTATTCCCTAAAGAATCTCCATGTTCAACTATACCTCGTATCATATAAGTAATGGTTTCAATACCACGATGAGGATGCCATGGAAATCCGGCAAGATAATCATCGGGATTATCAGACCCAAAATGATCCAATAGCAAAAACGGATCAAATAAATTTGTTTCGTTATTTCCAAAAACTCGCTTAAGTCGAACTCCAGCACCTTCCAGTGTTGGTCTACTATTAAAAGTCAATTTAATTTTCCTTATAATACTCATATTCTTATCAAAAAAACTAATAAAAATAATCTTAATCTCTATTTTTTGAAAAGAAAAATCTAACTTACATTAACAAATATAAAAGATTTACTTCAATCATAACTGTTTAATAAATGATCTTTTTTTTTGAGAGGTATTAAGTTATTTTATGTTAAACCATAGATTGATAGATCCTCCTCGAGAGCCAGAAAAGTTTATAGAAACCGCAATCCAATTTCTACAGAAGTTTGCTTCAAATAAAAAGGTTTTTTGTGCTCTTTCTGGAGGTATTGACAGTTCTGCGACATATTTATTGCTAAAGAAAGCAAATATCAATACTATTCCAGTATTTATTGACCATGGACTTATGAGAATAATAAGAGGGCAAGAGGAGCGAGAACATATAAAAAAATCATTTCCAGATGTAATAATATTAGATATTAGAAAAAAATTCCTCCCCCAGATTTTAGGAGTGGGTGATGCAGAAGAGAAAAGAAAACTTTTCAAAGCAGCATATTCAGACACAATTAGCAAAGTTATTAAGAAAGAAAAATGTGATTTATTAGCTGATGGAACTATATTGCCGGATATTGAAGAGAGTTTTGGTGTAAAAATTAATGATTTAAAAGAAACTATGAGTTTGGAAGAAGAAAGAACATTATTGGAAAAAAACATTGAAGGTTTTGTAAAAAGTCAACATAATTTAGACATAGAATATGATGTTGAAGCAACCATTCAACCAGTTGCGAGCCTTACAAAAAACGAAGTACGCAAAGTTCTTGAATACATTGGAATGCCTCAAGAGTTGGTTTATAGAAAAGCTTTTCCTGGGCCAGCACTTTCAGCAAGAATTGTAGGTCCAGTAAATCTTGATAATTTAGCTTTTGAGAAGAGAGTTCACGACATTGTAGAATCACATATCGAAGATTTTTATGTTAAAAAGTACGGAAAACCAATGATAATAAATGATAAAGGAGAACAAGAACCTTTTCAAG
>SDNM01000276.1 GCA_004524385.1 Promethearchaeota archaeon | reverse complement strand
CAAAATCTAATTTTAAAAGCTCTTGGAATTCAATAGATTTTTTTTTTAATAATTTTTCTAAAACCTCTAAAGAATCATTATTTGGATCAAATTTACATTCTAAGCTTTTAGCAATTAAATATCTTGCTATTTGCTTTCCATCTAAAATTCCTCTGTAAATAGAAAAGCGTTTAAGAATATCTTCGTTCTCCCAAGCTGAAAGTGAGTCTGGACGTAAAATTCTAAAAGCCATAATTCTTATTTAAATTACTTTATCAGTTAAATCTCAAAGGATAACCAGTTTATGATATTCTCAAGAAATTTGAGATTATCTCCGGCATCTAAGCCAAAATCATTGTCTTCAAGCAACCAATCTGAAGAGCCTACAGTCACACACCTTCCACGAAAAAACTCGCTAACAACGCATATTGGAACTTGTCCAACATCATCTATCTCATCATCGTTGTGATACTCAAATTCTGCTTTCTCCGAAGTCAATATAATATCTTCAACATCTTCTTCTGTTAAATTAAAAAAAGTGCAATTCGGGAAAACCAATTCCGTTATTCCTTTTGTAATAGAATGTGAAAATAACTCAGTTATCAAAACATTTTTCTTTTTTACTAAAAAATTAGAACTGGCTTCAAGAATCCTCCCATTCCAGAATCTTTTTACTCCTGTTATTTTGTATAATACTCTAATAGAACCTTCTTTCATTGATATATTGTTATCTCCACCAGCACCACTAGTTAATAAAAGTCCTCCACCTTCTCCTATAAATCTTTTTATATCTTTTAATTGATTTGGAGTAAATTTATCAGTTTTTTTATTTTTAGCATGTTGAATATTCCCGATAAATAAAATATCGTAATCTTCCAAGGCATCAAAATCTAATACATCATTTTTATCTATGTAATCAACATCATAATCATCCTCACTTAAAGCGAGTTCTGGGAACTCAACTTGTTCACGATGAGACAAATCTACGATAATTTTATAGGGCACTGCTTTATCACTAAAAATATGTTAATCAAAATATTAATTTACGGTAAAAAATTTTGTAATTTGTTTTATTAAGATATGCTATTACTATTAAAAATTATTAAAATCATTAAAATTACAAAATCAATAAATTTAAACTTTTCTTAAGGAAGATTTTAATGATTATTAAAAAGAATTATTAATGAAAAAATAAGTAAAAAAGCACTTTTAGGATTGATTTATAGAAATAAACTCTTTTTCAGCGGGACCTTTCTCTTTAACAACTACAATATCAATCCCATTCCCACTTGCCATATCTCTAATTATTGAGGAGGTAACAGCCGTCCTGACAATTTCTTTACCTTCTTCAATCGAAAGATCATCCTTATACTTAGCTTCTAACACACCATAAGAAAAATTCTGCCCACTTCCCACAGCAACGTATTTTTCTGGCAAAATTGAACCGTAAGCTCCAATGTCTAATAATACTGGTCCTTCTTCTCTTGTCACACCTCCTAATATAAGCCCAACTTCAAAAGGAAATAATTTATATTGATAAAGGAGATTTGACATCATCTTTCCAGCTGATTTTACTGGAATTGGTTTTTCTTTTTGTAATTGATATATGGTAGTTTCAGCTCTTATTATATCAACGAGATATTGAGCATCAGCCACAGATCCCGCAATTGTCATCCATAAATGATCTTGAATTTTATGCAATTTTTCAGAAATTTTACTAGCAATAAAATATGCCATCGTAGCTCGTTTATCAGTTCCTAAAACAACTGCATCTTTACAGATTAAGCCTACAGTGGTAGTTCCAGTGCTAAATGTTATTGATTTATTATTTTGGTTAGTATATGGTTTTTGAACTTCAAAATCTTTCATGAATTTAGTATCAATATGCTTTAATATTTCTTCTTTTCTCATAATTTCAATAAAGATCTAATAATTTAATAATTTTCTCTTAAATTTTTATAAATTTGATATTTAAAGTCTATTAGATAATTCTCGAAATCCTGGAGAGGGGATATCCTTTTGTTTTCAATTCAAATTCATTAAACCAACCAAATGGCGCTCGACCTACATGGTAATTTTTTTCTATAAATAGTTTTTCCAATTTTTTCAAAGTCGCAAATCCAAATTCAGGAGAACTAAGTTCACCAAATAAATGTGCAAAGGATAAAAGAAAAATATTCGATACTTTAAGTTGAGTGGTAATCTTTTCTATTTCTTCAATTACTTTTGCTAAAATCGAAATGCAGGAAGATTATATTTATTACATTTTCTAGGCAAATCAGAAGATAATTTCAAGGTTCTTTGGCTATATATTAATCTTAGAATCCATATTATAGTTCACATCATTTTTCTATTTATCCAAATGTTTTCATTTTCGTAATTTCAGCAATATTCATATGTTTCAATTTCCTGAATTGGAATAGAAGTACTAATGCAATCATTATACTCATACATATACCGAAATATACATAGCTTATAGGATATATATGCACGAACAACCCGGGCATTAAACTGGAATACATTTCAAAGATACCAATCATTATTAAAAATCCTAACATCAACCCAAGAGGGATTGAAATAGCAAAATAAATTAAAAGTTCTTTAAAGATACTTTTTTTAATCTCAGAATCCATTAGTCCCAACGCTTTCATATTCGCATAATCTTCAATTCGATAATCAACCAGATTTTTTACGATAACCCCAACGATTGCTAATCCAAACAATAAAAATATGAGTGCTAACACCCATATTACACCTTGAGTTATTTCAATCGTACTTTCTAAATCCTCTTTAATACTCTCTTTTAATATAACTTCTTTAACAATTGGTAAATCCTGAATATGTTGAATAAACTCATCTTCATCAATATCTTTCTCTATTTTGAAATAGACAGTATTAACCCTATTTGAATTATTCAAAAAGCTTTGAGCTCTCTTAAGAGGCATATAAATGGCAACCGCCGTCATATCATTCACTGTTCCGACTACCGAAAATTCCCTTACATCCTCTGAGAATATTGTCTTGAGAAACACATGGGAACCAATTTTAAGTGAATACTTTTGAAGAATATCCTTAGATATGAAAATTTGATTCCTTTTTTCCATTTTTGCTTGATTCTCCGTTTTCAATATATGTAATTCTGCATTATCTTCAAAAGCCATCAACCTGAAATAATCCTTAAAATCATTCTTATTTTTTGATAAAAGAACAGTATCAACAATACCAAATTCATAGATATCAATTCCAGAAATACTGCTTAAATTGTTATCTAGTACATATTTATCTTCATATTGCCAAGTTGCAGCCATCGCATCCCATCTTTCGGTATCATCAAGTTTTTTATCAATGGAATAT
>SDNM01000275.1 GCA_004524385.1 Promethearchaeota archaeon | reverse complement strand
ATCCCACTCAAAATTGCATCCTGATATCAAAGTGGATTATTTTAAAACAATAGATATAAAAGAAAAGGCTTATTGGCTCGGTTTCATTTATGCTGATGGAGGTATTTCTTTAGATAAGCGAACAAAAGATACAAAGAGATTTAAAATCGAAATAAATTTAAAAGATGAGAATTTGTTAAATAGGTTTGCAAAAACTATAGGCTTTAATCTTAAATATAAATCCTATAGAGAAGAATCTAATACAGTAAGAATACGATTAGGTAATAAAAGATTTATTAATAACTTAATTGAAAATGGAATTACATTCCGAAAGTCAAATATTATTGAACTACCGAAATTAAATAATAGAGCATTGTATTTAGCTTTTCTATTGGGATATTTTAATGGAGATGGATCAGACTAACGATAATAGGATTCACCATTTTAATAATTTCTGTCGTTGTAACTTATTATATGGGAATAAAAGGGGTAATTGAGGATTCTTCGGATTAAATTTCTTTTTTTTTTTTTATGTCGTTACTTTAGAACACACAAATATAAAAAAAAATAACTTAAAATAACAATAAGAAATACTTACAGTAATAAAAATCTTAAATCTTTGATCAGATAATCATTTATTTAAATTTAGGTTTCTAATAACAAGAAATAAGATATTAAGGAACTTTTACAACAAATATATTTAAATATGAAAATTTGATCTTTTATTTTATTGCAGACAAAAAGAATTTAACCATATATTCTTTTTCAGCATAAAATTTTTGGGTTAAGGTGGAAAAAAACCTCATTAGTGGGGATTAAAGAATGGTACTAGATGTAGAAAACATTACGAATATATGTCCTGAGTGTGGTGGGATGATTCAACTTTTTGAAGAGAGAGGCGAGACAGTTTGTAGGCAATGTGGTTTAATTATTTTTGAGCGGGGTCTTGATCTTTCTCATAGTGGAATTAGGGCATACACTAAACAAGAAAAAGACAAAAAAGAGCGTACAGGATGTCCAATTTCAATTTTAATGCCTGATATTGGGTTAAGTACTATAATAGAAAGGAAAAAAATTAAAAATCCTGATTTGAGACGGGCAGCAAAATGGAACACGCATATGTCGTGGGAGAAAAGAAATATGCTTATTGCTATTACCGAATTAAAAAGGATTGGCAGTAATTTAAATTTTCCAGAACGAGTTAAAAAAGCAGCAGTTCGACTTTATAAAGAAGTATTTAAGAGGAAATTATTAAGGGGTAGATCTATAAACGGGATGATTGCTGCTTGTTCTTATTTTGTATGTAAAGAAGAAAAAATTCCAATTACACTTCAAGAAATCTTAAACGAGGCATCGATAAACTCTAATATTGTAAAAAAATGTTATAAAATATTAGTTAGGGAGTTAAATTTAAAGTCTCCTCATATTGATCCGGTTTCGCTCATACCTAGATATTGCGCAGATTTAAAGTTGTCTATAGAGGAGGAAAAGGGGGCTATTAAAGTTTTACAGAATTTTATTAAAAAATCTTCAATTTGTGGCAAGGATCCAAAAGGTTTATGCGCGGGAGCGATTTATCTGATAACAAAGCTTAAGAATAGAAAACTTAGTCAAAAAGAAATATCGCTTGTAATTGGTGTAACCGAAGTAACATTGCGCTCACGATATAAAGAAATTTTGAAAAACTTAAAATTTAATTTTTAATTTGAGATTTTCTGATTTTCATTTTTAAATCCTTTATTTTAACAACATTTCTATTTTTTAAATCATAAATATAAAGGAAAAAATAAAGTAGGTTGAAGATATTCTTTTAGAAACTTAAATATTTTCTACAACAGTGGCAATACCAACACCAAATCCGCCGCACATCATTTGAAGGCCGTAACGCTTATTATAGTGATTAAGATAATGAACCATTTCGGTGAAGTAAATAACTCCTGATGCTCCAATTGGATGCCCAATGGCGATAGCTCCTCCAGTTGGATTTGTTCTTGGATCATCAAAATCATATCCAAGATCTTTACAAAATGCTAGACATGGAGAGGCAAAAGCTTCGTTCGGTTCTATACAATCAAGATCATCAATCGTTAAATCGGCACGTTTTAAGGCTTTTCTACTTGCGGGTATTGGAGCTGTTAACATGATTTTTGGTTCATCTCCCGCAACGGCTGTGGATATTACTCGTGCCATAGGTTTCAATCCAAGAGAATTTGCTTTTTCTTCGGACATTAATAATGTAGCAGCAGCTCCATCAACTATCTGTGATGAATTACCAGCTGTAACTTTTCCACCTTTTCTTTCTCTACGAAATACGGGTTTAAGTGATTGCAATATTTGCCAATATTTTTCCGGTTCATCTAAATATCCTGGCCTAACTGTTTGATCTTTAGTTACAGTGACCGATTCTTGCTTTTGTTTGCCAGTCTCCTCATCTATTATTTTATTCATATTTTCATCAGTATGCTTTTTTATATAAGTAACTGGAACCACTCTCTTATAATATTCATCTTCTTTTCGCATTGCTTTTGTAGCTTTCACATGTGACCAAGCACCAAATCTGTCTAGTTGTTCACGAGTAAGTCCATACTTATCATTTATCAACTCTGCAGATACTCCTTGGGGTACAAAATTTTTCATTACACGCTGCATGGCAGGAGAAAATATAGCTGGATAATTTTTAACTTTTGCACAAATTTCTAATGTTATTCCCATGCTGTAATGAGTCATTGACTCTACTCCTGCTGCAATCATTATATCTCCATCTCCTACTTTTATTGCATTTGCACACGTGTTTATTGCCTGAAGCCCTGCATTACAATACCTATCCACTGTTGCTCCCGCAATTACATCTGGCAATTCAGCTAATAAAACTGCCAACCGACCAATATTCCCCCCCTGTTCTCCTATTTGAGATAGACAGCCTACGTGACAATCTTCAATTTCTTTTGGATCGAAATCCGGACATTTATCTTTAGTCCTTTCCATTAGTTTTTGTAGTACTGTTATTATTAAATCTTGTGCGGAACATTCTCGGAAAGCACCACCAAGTTTTCCCATCTGACTTCTGCCTGATTTTCCAACTGGAGTTCTAATAGCATCTATAACGACGCATTCTTTTAAATCTCTCATTTAATTCAACTATTTGTTTTTGAAAATGTTACTATTTTTTTTTTTGAAAACATTAACTATTTGTTATTATTTTTTAGAGTTTTTAAATATAGATCTAAAGAAAACTAATCATGAAAATATAATTGTCTAAATTTTAAATGACATAAAAGTATAAATAAAAATAGCAGAGATATAATCTAATTAATTTTGATGTCCAGTTCTTCTGGCAGCAATTTGACCAACTTT
>SDNM01000274.1 GCA_004524385.1 Promethearchaeota archaeon | reverse complement strand
TGTAGTATCATTTGAAATTGATAAAGACTTTGGTGGTATCTATGAACCAAATGCATTTGAATATGGTTTATTTTCAGGTGATGGTTATATTGATAAAGATTATCCTATGGTTTGCATATGTGGAGAAAAATCAAAATTAAAAGATCTTGATGTTAAAGGAACATGGTATAAAGAACAAATAAAAGAAGGTTATGAGGAACCATATAACCGACTGAATCTTAAAGGAGTCATTGACTTTTCACTCGCCGAACACTTAAACAATAAATCACTTGGCCTCCCTGAATTAATTTTTAGTTGGGATCGTGAATCAATTTTAGAATTTATTGCGGGATTAATTGAAACTGATGGAAATTTATGCCATCAAGTAAATACAGATAATTATAGAATGTTTGGAAACGAAGAAAAAATAAGAGACCTTCAAATCCTTCTTCGTAGAGTTGGTATTAATCATTCTACAATATACTCCGCTGGTGAAGCTGGTGAAGAGACTAATTTTGGAATTAGAAATTATTCCATTTATTGTTTATACATACCATCATATGAATGTGAGGAAATACCTACAAGAATTAAAAAGGCAACTCGAATAGGTAAAAGATATGCAGTCAATAATCGCCATCCAGAAGGACAATTAATTGATAGAGCTAGAAAACAAAAGATAATAAAAGTTGAGAAATTAAATCTATCCCAATCCGTCTACTGCTTTACTGAACCTTTAAATCATATGGGTGTATTTGGAAATGTTCTTACTTACCAGTGTTTGGTGGAAACATTTCCTTCCAGACATGATTCTTATGAGGAATTTCAAGAAACATTGAAGTATGCATATCTCTATGCCAAATCTGTTACTTTAGTGAATACACATTGGAAAGAGACTAATGCTGTTATGTTAAAAAATCGACGAATGGGCATTTCTCAAACTGGTATCATTGAAGCCTTTGTGAAACATGGACGCAGAAAAATGCTTGAGTGGTGTGATAAAGGATACAATTACTTAAGACAATTAGATGAAACATATTCTGATTGGCTCTGTATTCCTAAGTCCATTAAATTAACGACTGTAAAACCAAGTGGAACTGTAAGCCTACTCCCTGGTGTTCCGCCTGGTATCCATTATCCTCATTCTGAATATTATATTCGGAGAGTAAGAATCTCAAAGAACTCAGATTTGGTTGAACCAATAAAAACTGCAGGATATCACATCGAAAATGATTCATATTCAGATAATTCTTACGTGATTGAATTTCCTATACATGAAGAATATTTTGATCGCTCTAAGAATGATGTTTCCATCTGGGAACAAGCAGAAAATGCCGCTGCTTATCAAAAATATTGGTCTGATAATCAAGTCTCGATTACGATTACGTTCAAGCCTGAATTGGAGGCTAAACAGATTAAACACGTGCTTGAATGTTATGAAGATAAACTAAAAAGCGTAAGTTTCCTACCCATAAAAGAACATGGTTATAAGCAAGCCCCATATGAGGAAATTTCAAAAGAAAAATATGAAGAAATGATTTCTAAGATTAAACCTTTCACGCTGGGTGAAACAAAGGATCGGGTTATAGGAGAGAAGTTTTGTGATTCAGATAGATGTGAAATTAGATTCTAATTTCCAAATATCTATCATTTTTTCCATTTTTCAATTTTAAGTGATATTTAACAATTCTTTCTCTTCTTTTTAAGAAAAATTTTATATGATAAACAATAGAAAAAATGGATTGATTATACCATTAGAAGAAACTAAGGAAGAATTATCACATTCAGAGGCACAAATGATACAAAATAATATTATAAATCTTAAAAACATTATAAATTTTAGGAGAGATTAAATTTATATTCCAGAATTTTAAATTATATCATAGAATAATTGGATAAGTTATTTTTTAAAAAATGAATGAGTTCAAGGTAAATGAGTATATTACGCTAAAACTGGAATACGGAAAGACGTACATCTATGTGAAAGGCGAGGAATTTATGACCTGTAAATATCTGCTTTTCAATATAGATGATGAGAATAAAAAGAAATACGATAAGATTAAATCGATTGACGAGGCGGCGGAATTATTAGATAAATCGATGGAGGACCTAAATGCGCCCTTTTCAGAAGAAGATGCTCTAACCGAATACGGAATTCCTCCTGAAACCGAGTTTTGGGCGCACTCGTCTAACCTTCAGGTCTGGGCGGAGAGCGGTTATGATATGCGTTTGCTGCACTCAAATTTGGCTTTTCCTTTATTGAAAAAATTAACAGAAGCGGGAGATCCTCGTGCGAATAGAATTTTTAAAGAAGAGGTCGTGAAGCGGTTTTTGGAAGGTCCGCAGAAGATACGGGAATTCTTCTGTAATAATAGAGGTTATTTAGATATCTTAACGAAAGAGGAGCGAAGAGTCTTATTCAAATCGGACATCGAAATCGTCGAGGAGCTAGAGGAGATTATGCTTAAAAACTTTAAGCATCATGGATGCAAACAATTTTGGCTCATAGTGTCCCGATTAGAATCTGAATATAATGCGATCATGTGGAAAGAAGGTAAGGTTGCTGGTCTTAATTTCACCTGTTATGAACTTAATGAGATACCAGAGCCCATAAGAAAGTTGAAGGCCCTTGAAATTCTCATCCTTGATTACATACCTAGTGAAGAATTGCCAGATTGGCTCTTGGAATTAACGTCACTAAAAAGATTGGATTTGACATTTGGAAAATTAAGAATTCTACCAGAATGGATAGGAGAACTTAAATCCCTTGAACACCTAAATTTATATCATAATCAAATAGAATATATCCCCAATTCCATCGGAGATCTTACTTCGCTTAAATATCTAGATCTGAGCGAAAATAACATAAATATTATTCCCGAAACCGTAGGGAGATTAAGTTTGCTCGAGTATCTAAATCTAAATAAAAATAAATTAAAATTAATTCCAGATTCAATTGGTAAACTTACTTCATTAAAAGAATTAAAGCTAGATCTTAATCTTTTAGAATCAATTCCAGATTCTATAGGAAATCTAAAATTATTAGAGGAATTGGATCTAGGGGATAATAAGCTACATTCTTTACCAACTTCAGTTGGCAAACTATTATCTCTTAAGAAACTTAGTGTTGACCATAATCCAATTAGGGTTCTCCCTAAAGAGATATTACAAATTCCATCGTTAAAAATAGTATACTTACTTAAAACAGGAATCACCAGAAATTGGCAACTAACAAATATTTTAGAAGAAAAAGGAGTGGAATTATATTTCGGTAAAAATTGATGATAGCTCTTTATGGTCTTGTTAAATAATCATCTTCCGTTAAATCATCTAAAGTCCCTGGATAATACCTATTCTTATCCTCTCT
>SDNM01000273.1 GCA_004524385.1 Promethearchaeota archaeon | reverse complement strand
TAACCTTTCAAATTTTCTGTCATTTATTTCAGCTCCTTTAATTTTGTTTGTAGTGCATTTTTTAATTCTTTAGACACGATGGCACCATCTATTTTTCCTCTGACTTTTTCCATAACTTCCCCCATTAAAGGCCCCATTGCTCTCATATCTTTTTCTTTTATTAATTCTAAGTTATTTTTAACAATTTCATTTATAACTTTTTTAAGCTCTTCAACGGAAATGCTTTCAATTTTTAGCTTCTCTTTTATTTGTTCTATTGACAGTTCTGGAGAGTCTGCCTTTAAGCTCATCATCTCTTCAATGGCTTCTTTTCCAATTTCTTTCTTTTTCAATAGCGTAAAAATATCTTTATAATCAGTTTCAGTAATATTTTCAATATCTTTTCCATCTCTTCTAAGGGCAGTACTAGTTTCTAATAAGGTAGTAATTATTAAAGTTGGATTGTCTGGATATATTTCAATTAAATCGTTAAAGATCGTTAAATTGCCCGTGAAAATCAGGTCTTTAATAAACCTTTCTTCAATTTTGAAGTTTTTGGAATAATTTTTTATCACATCCCATGGATATTCTGGAAGATCTACCTTAATAACTTTAATTTCTTCATTATTATTTATTATTGCTTGAGAATCAGTATCCGGATATAATCGAGCGCCCCCATGCAATTCTCTTAAAAATTCAGTATTACCATTTTCTAAAGCTCTTCTGGTTTCGGGAGGTACTCCTTTAAATGCATATTTTACACGATTAATGATTATATTAAATGCCTTATCTACTTCTTTTTTATTTCCTAAAACTAGTACAAAACAATCTCCTTGTTTTGTTTTTAAGTTATCTTTAAGCGTTTTAATATCCACGTCAGAAAATTTATATTTTTTTAGATCTTCGTCGGAATGAATTAAACCCTTTAAACCAGAAATAGATTTAACTTTGCTTGCAATTTCAGTACCAAACCTATAATCTTCCATTAATTTTTTACCTAATAATCCATTAAAACCTGTAAAATTTATCCCATATAGCTTTTTCTTAGATTTTATCCCTTTTGCGATAAAACCACATTTAGTTTTTGCCATTACTTTTGATAAATCAATTGGTTTTTTAGGAAGATCTCCATCTTTTAAATTTCTCTTTTGTAATTCCTCTTTAATTTCAACTAAATTAAGTTGTCTTGAAACCTCATGGTTAATAAGAATTGGAATCCAATCTAATTTTTGTACTCCTTTTATTTCAATTCTCGTACCGGCCTTAATGCTCACATTTACATCTTGTCTAATAGACCCAAGAACTTTTTTAACTTTTGTAGACCATAACAATAAGCCTAATCTTTCCGCACATTCTCTGCATTCCATAGGATCGTTAATGTCAGGCTTAGTTGTAATCTCAATTAGGGGAATTCCTAATCGATCTAACCTGAAGAAATTTGTTTTTTCTTTAGTTATTATCTTTCTTGCGGCATCTTCTTCTAAACATAATATATCTATTCCGATTTTTTTACCATTTTCTAATTCAAGATATCCGTCTTTGGCTAAAATCATCGTTCTCTGGAAACCACATGGAACGCTTCCATCGAGATAATTCTTTCTACATACATGCATTTCTTCAATAATATTTGAATTAAGAAGTAAGGCTATTTCTATAGCAATCTTTCTTGCCTCGTCATTACATTCAAATGGAGGTGTTTCGTCCAGCTCGTATGTGCAAATAACATCGTTATAACCCTCATATACTATAGTCATCTCTTTTTCGTATTCTGTGAGCATTGCTTCGTCATAGGTTCCCATTTCCCCTAAAACAGGTCTCATAAATCTTTTTAGTGTAAAATCCGGCTCTCTTGTTCCCTGAAGTTTGTTAGGACATCTACAAAAGAGTTTTGTTTTAGAATCTAGTTGTTGGTGTATTTCAAGCCCACACAATAAGCCTAATTTTTCGTAATCAAACTCTTCCATATTTAATCATATTTTCATTTGAATTTATTATTTATTTTTACAATAATTTAGATACATAGGGTCCGTCTAATTCATATCCTTGCTCGTAAAACCAGTCTCTTGCTCCAAGACCTGAAATGACAGCTAATTTTTTTGCATCAAAATAATCTGCTGAGATTGTTTCAGCATTTTTCATTAATAATTTTCCAAAACCTCTGTGTTGAATCTGTGTAAATCGATGTGGTTTTAAATCTTTTGGCACCATTTCTCCAACAACTTTTATTTCTCTCACAATTAAAGTTTTCCCATTATTTAATTCTGGTCTATGAGCAAGTTGAGATGGTTTTCTTAAACGCAAAAATCCTATAAGATAATGTTCTTTTTTATTTTCATAAGAGAGGAAGATTTCTTGACCTTGAGATGCTTCATAATCTAAACGATATAATTCTATGTTATCAAATGTACTCTCATCAATGATTTTTTTTCTTGTACTAATACCAAACTCTCGACATCTAATGCAATTACACTTTTTTTCAAGTTGTTTTAATCTTTCTTGCACGAGTTGTCGTAAATTGCTATTTTTGCAGCCAGTTTCTATTAACGGGGCGGGAATATCACGCATAATTCTTTGGATTCGCACATACGGCGGGAGGTTTTGTTTTACAGTTGCTAAAAGATCAACTAATTCCTCTGTTGAGTAGGGAATGTATTTTCCTTCTTTCCACCAGTTATAGAGTTCTGTTCCATTTATTACTAAACATGGATAAATTTTTAGCATATCGGGACGATAATTAGGATCTGAATAAAGTCCCTCAAAGGTTTCAATGTCTTTAGAATAATTTGACCCAGGTAAATTAGGCATGATATGTGCGTTAATTTTTAATCCCGCGTCCTTCGCGATTCGAATTGCCTCAATGGTATCTTTAGTGGTGTGACCTCTCTTTACTAAAATATAAATTTCGTCATAAATGGTTTGAATTCCTATTTCTACTCTTGTTGTTCCATAAGATAACATCCGGTCAACATCTTTTTCTTTGCAATAATCTGGTCTCGTTTCGATGGTAATACCGATAACTCTTCTTTTGGATGTTTCAGCTAACTTTTTAGCTTCTTCTAAACTCGCAACTTTTTTATCAATTATTCCTTCTAGGGCACCCTTAATAAAATCTTTTTGATAATTCAGATTTGTGGATAAAAACGTTCCACCCATTACAATGAGTTCGATCTTTTATGGTGGCACAAACTTAAGCGTGTACCATATCCACCTTATGCCCAATGGCTTCCAAATCTCTAATTCGAGATTTAACTTGCTCATAGGGATCATAATTACAATAAATTGAACGCATTGCAGCAGGCTCTTTACCTGTATAGGATTGTGCAACCTTATTCCCTGGCTGGGAAGCTTCTCCTGGGCAATAAATACAAG
>SDNM01000272.1 GCA_004524385.1 Promethearchaeota archaeon | reverse complement strand
TTGTTCAAGTAAATCATAAGCTCTATCAGAACTTTCTTTTTCTTTTGCTTTCTGTTCTTGAATTCTTAATAATTTCTTTCTTTTCTGTTCTTGTTGCAATTTTATTAAATCTTGAGATTCAGCGGCTTTTCTTTCTAATTCTTTTTCTGAAATTGATATTTTAGCTTTTTTTTCTTTAATAGCTTTCTGTCTAAGAGTAAATTCTTCTTTCTTCGTTTTAATTAATTGGACTGATTCTTTAATCAGTTTAAGACCATCCGGCCAATTTATCTCTGAGAAAATATTTTCACTTTCTTTATATAATTCAATCGCAAGGTCAAAATTATTCAGATTAAATTGATTTTTAGCTTGATCCATCAGTCTAAAGGCGTGATCCTTTTGAGTTTCAAACGGAGAAATTTCTTTACTTTTTAACAATAAAGCTTTTTCTTTCTCTCTACGTTTTTCCTCTTTTCTTTTTCTTTCCTTCTCAGCGAGCCGCAGTTTTGTCTCCATTTCTCTTTTTTGCTTTTCAATTTTTTCTTTCTCTAATTCTCTTAATCTCTCATCTGCTGCTAGTTTCTCTTTATAATAGTTAATAGTACTTATTAAATTGGATGATTGCTCTATCCAACCAATCTCCTCAAATCTCTTTCTTGCTCCTCTATAAATTTTAATGATTTGCTCGTAGGGACAATCTAAAAAGATCCCCTCTTTTAATTTGAATTCATAATTTTTAGCTAATTTTTCTGCTTTATCTATCATTTTAAAAGTCTCAGTTGAAAATTCTTCCTTTTCTCTCTTCTCTTTTTCTAATTCTGAAATTATTTGTTCTTTTTCTAAAAGAGTTTTCTTAGGTTTAATTGAAGGTGCAACTAGAGGAATTTTATCTCTCACTATTTTCTCGGCTTCAATTTCACGTAATTTTTCGTCTTTCTCTTTTCTCTCTTTATAATATTTAATTGTATTAATTAATTTAGATGCTTCACCCTCCCATTTATTTTCCAAAAATATTTTCCGTGCTGCTTTATACATTTCAATTATTCCTTCATATGGAGATTCAGTTTGTAGAATATCTTTTTTTATTGTTAATTCATAATTTTTTACTAATTTCTCAGCTTCATCAATGAGTCTAAGTGCTTCATTTATTAAGGTTTCTTTATCTTTCTTTTTTAATTCAAGTTCTTTTAGTTTTTGTAAGGAAAAAGCAGACTCAGTTTCTTTAATTTTGAATTGCTCTTCGAACTCTTTCTTTTGCTGTAATTTTTTAATTTCAATTTCCCTTAATTTCTTATCTTTTTCTTGCCTTTGCTTAATTATATCTATTTGCTTGGAATAAATAGCTGCTTGAGGCTTCCAATCACGAGATACTAATTTATCGCGAATTTCACTATAAATACTTAAAACTTCTTCAAAAGGGGGTTCGGTTTCAAATTTACCACGCTTTATAGCAAATTCATAATTTTTTATACTATTTTCCGCCTGCGTTGCTAATCTATCAATTTCTTGTTGAAAAAATTCATCATCTTTAGCCCTTTCCTCGATTTCTTTCAGTTTTTCTATATCAATTCCTGTATCTTTTTTAATTTTTAAGGATTCTAAATAAGCTAAGTCTCTCTCTCTTTTCTGGGCTTCTACTTCTCTTAATTTTTTATCATGTTCTAGCTTATCTTGATAAAGCTTAATCTGATTCTTATATATCATATACTCTCGTTCCCATCCCTTAATAGATAATCTCTTACTAATATCCTCGTAAATCTCAATCACTTCAGGATATACACATTCCTCATCGAATTGTCCATACCTGATGGCTAATTCATATTTTCTAACCATTTCGTCTGCTTTATCTACTAAAGCTGTTATTTGATTTTCAAATTCTTCTTCCTCTAATTCTTGTTTAAAGCGATCTTGAATATCTTTTATTTTATCTAGATCGGCTTTTAATCCCTTATCTTCCTTTTTAGCCTTTAAAGATAACTCATATTCTTTTTGCTTTTCAACTTTTGCCATCTCGATTTCTCGCAATTTCTTATCTGCTTCTTGTCTTTGTTTTGTAATCTTAATCTGTTCTATATATATTGGAATTTGGTCATTCCAGCCTTTATCTTTAAGCATATCTCTAACTTCTTCGTAGATGGTAATAACTCTATTAAATGGAGTTTCAATATCAAATTTTCCTTTCCTAATCGCCACATCATATTCTCTAATTTTCCCCTCAGCTTCATTTACTAAATCATTGATTTTTTGTTGAAAAATTTCATCTTCTTTATACTTCTCCTCTAAAGCTGTTATTCTATCCATGCCTGCATGTAAAGTACCTTCTTGCTTTTTAAACTTTTCAAACTCATCTTTCGATTTCTCTTTTTGACCTTCTATTTCACGTAACTTTTTGTCCTGTTCTAGCTTCTTCTTGATAGAATTTATTTGATTTAGATAAACATTAGCTTGATGTTGCCATCCTCTATTTTGAATTCTTTCTCGAACTTCTCCATAAATTTCAATGGCTTTTTCATAAGGAGGATCTAAATCAAAATCTCCCTTCCTAATCGCTCGTTCATAATCCCTAATCCAAGCATCCGCCTTATTCACCATCTTATCAATCTCTGATTGAAATTCTTCATCTTCTTTGCGCTTTTTTTCAAGTTCCATTGCTTTTTCTGCATCAAGCCCCTCCAATTTCCTGGTTTTTAGGGAGTCTAAATATTTCTTGTCTTTTTCTCTTTTTTCTGCTTCGAATTCTCTTAATTTTTTATCTTTTTCCAATTTTTGTTTCATTACATCAATTTGTTTCGTATATAGAGCTGCTTGGTCTTTCCACTCTTTATCCCTAAACATTTCCCGTACTTCTTCATACGTCTTTATAGCCTCCTCAAAAGGTGGTTCTAAATCAAAATCTCCCTTCCTAATCGCTCGTTCATAATCCCTAATCGAAGCATCCGCCTTATTCACCATCTTATCAATCTCTAATTGAAATTCTTCATCTTCTTTGTGTTTTTCTTCAATCTCTCTTGCTTTTTCTATATCAGCCCCCTCCACTCTCTTGGTTTTAAGGGAGTCTAAATATTTCTTGTCTTTTTCTCTTTTTTTAGCCTCGACTTCTCTTAATTTTTTATCTTTTTCCAATTTTTGTTTCATTACATCAATTTGTTTCGTATATAGAGCTGCTTGGTCTCTCCACTCTTTATCCCTAAGTATTTCCCGTACTTCTTTATAAGTTTTTATAGCCTCCTCAAAAGGTGGTTCTAAATCAAAATATCCCTCCCTTATCGCACGATCATATTCTCTTATGGAAATGTCAACTTTTGTTACCATCTCATCAATTTTTTTCTGACATTCTTCATCTTCTTTGTGTTTTTCTTCACTCTCTCTTGCTTTTTCTATATCAGCCCCCTCCACTC
>SDNM01000271.1 GCA_004524385.1 Promethearchaeota archaeon | reverse complement strand
CAATAGAATTAAGATTATAATAGATATTTTCACCCAACTTAAGGAAAAATTAGACAAGAAATTTCCAATTATTATTAAATTAACGGTTCAAGATTTTTTAGGTGAGGGAAAGGGATTAGCATTAAAAGAAGGAGTTGAAATCACCAAATATTTAGTAGATTTAGGATTTGATGCTATTGAACCCACCTCTGGTCGTACCAATATGAGGGTTACTATTAATAAATTGTATCCGATTGTAAGTTTTAGGAATT
Source organism: Promethearchaeota archaeon (assembly GCA_004524385.1). GTDB lineage: Archaea > Asgardarchaeota > Lokiarchaeia > Sigyniarchaeales > SOKP01 > LW40-45. Next base: position 3,133 of record SDNM01000271.1, on the reverse strand, counting down.
CTGAGGATGAAAATTACTTTGTACCTACTGCTCAAAAATTAAAACCAATAATGAAAGATTGTCCTTTAATTCTTCAGGGAGGAATAAGAAATCCCTTATCAGCAGAAAATTTTCTGAAAGAATATATCGCGGATTTTATTTCAATGAGCAGACCTCTTATATATGAACCGAATTTACCGAATCGATGGAAAAGTGGAGATATTTCACCCTCGTTATGTAGGAATTGTAATTCTTGTCTTTCTGTTGGGGTAAGAGGTGAGACACATTGTGTTATCAAAGAAAAAAAGGAAAAGAAAGGATAAAAATATGTTTTTCATTCTCTTTAGTTTTAAATTATTAGTATCTCTGTTTTTAAATTTATTTTAAATTGGAACTATATTCGCGTAATTCATAAGCGATAGTAGAATAATAAAGTTATTTTTATTTTTATAATTTTAACTTAATAAAAAAAACTAATAATTAAAAATTCAAAAAAAAAAAATAGAGTGATAAATCTAAAATGGAAATGAAAGACGTATGGTTAATTGATTATGCCCGCACAGCTTTTTCCCGGTCCAGACCTAAAACACCTGAAAGGGATGTTTTTGGCAATAAAAGAGGTGATGAAATCCTTGCGGACTTGCTAATCAAATTTTTCGATGAGAAATTAGCAAATAAAGGAATTGAAAAAAAAGATATGGAAGAAGTCTCTATAGGGGTAGCTGCAGGTGTGCTTGAGAGCTGGACTTATGGAGGAAGAACTCCTATTTTCTTGGCAGGCTTTCCTGTAGATGTCCCATCATTTTTTATCGATCGGCAATGTGGAAGCGCCGGTTCGGGTATGCATGTAGGCATTATGGAGATTATGACAGGCCATTCAAAATGTGTTTTGGCAACAGGCTTTGAGCACATGGGCAGAGAAAGAGGCAAAGGGGTAACCCCTAATTTAAAAATGATGGATAAAAAGAGTAAATATTATCGTTCTTATTTAGATATGATAACCGCTTTTTCCATGATCCAGACGGCGCAGAAATTGTACGAAGAAGAAGTCCCTACGTTTACTAAAGAAGACTTAGATAAGTTTGGCGTAAGGAGCCATAATTTAACAATTAAATCTCAAGAAGAGGGTTGGTTTAAGGGTGAGATTATACCAATAGAAGGACATGTAGAGGGAAACATTGAGGAACCACTGATGGTTGATAGAGACATGAACGCAAGAAAATCAAAATTAGAAACAGTATCAAAATTACCACGATTATCAAAACCTTTCTATTTAAAGAAAAATGGTGGTAGAAAAGGATACATAGAACGAGAGGGTACAAAAGATGGAGTTATATCAGTTGGAAATTCTTCACCTTTAAATGCTGGGGCAACGGCAGCAGTACTCATGGACGCTGAAGAAGCTAAGAAAAAAGGCCTTGAACCACTGGCGAAAATTGTATCGATTGGATGGGGTGCCGTAGATCCCTCTGTTATGGGTCGAGGTCCTGTTCCTGCAACTAAAAAAGCTCTAGCTTATGCTGGTTTAAAAGCGGAAGATATTGATTATTGGGAAATTAATGAAGCGTTCTGTATTGTTACATTAAACTGTATGGATAAATTTAACCTTCCTTGGGATAAAGTTAATGTTATGGGAGGTTCGACTGCTATCGGTCATCCGTTAGGATCAACTATGATCCGACTTACAGGCACTTTAGCGAGGATTCTGAAAGATAAAAAAGCTAAATACGGTGTCGCTAATGCTTGTTGCGGAGGCGGTCAAGGAGTAGCTACTATAATAGAAAATCTTGACGCTTAAACAATCAAATAAATAAATTCCTTCTTTTTTCTCATTCTAATTTTTTACTTTATGAAAGACTATAAATCATTGTGAGTATAGTATTTTATATTAAAAATGGAATTAGAAAAGTTAATAGGTCAACAAGTGAAAATTCGTGGAATTGCTAAGGATGCTAAAGGTGGAGCTGTGTTAATTACAACAGATGGTAATGTGATATACATTAAAGAATTTGAATCTTGGCCCTCAGAGCTGCTGGATAAGCAAGTATCTGTGAGCGGAATACTCAATAAAGAAAAATTTATTCCCGATCCTGTAGTAGATGAGAATGGGGCTATTAGCTGTGGGGCATTCGGGGAGCAGTTAGTTTTAAAAAAGGCAGACATTATTATTGATAAATAGAAAAATTCTAATTAAAATACTTTATTTGAGATTAAAAAGATGGAAAAGAGTTCTGAAAAAGATTTAAATCGAAATTTTATTGCGATTCTTTTGCTTTATATGGCTTTCTTCAATTGTAACATGATTTTGAGTGTTAATATTGGAAATTTATTGCTTTACCTCCCGGAAACTACCGCATCCGGAATTGCGTTGCTTGTGGCTTTCCAACTCCTCGTTCAAATTATTAGTCTATTATTTTTTGGTTCTTACGTTACTAACATTACCGAGAAATACTCAAGAAAAAAAATATTTCTCATTTCAAACGCATTGATATGCATTGGCTTTTTTATGGTCGCAATTTCAATTAACTTTACAATGTTCTTCATATTTTCTCTCATAGCGAATTTTTCCAACGGAGCATTCCTTCCAATCGGATTTGCTATAATTGGTGATTCTTTTCCTCCAAAGGAAAGAGGTAATAAATTTGGGCTTATGAATTTCGCGCTTTTGATGGGTTCTGGTGGTGGGATTATTTTTGGAGGTTTAATTGGAAGTCTAGGTGGTCCTATTGGATGGCGCATCGCCTATTGTGTTGCAGCTTTTTTAGTGTTAACAGCAATAATCAGATATTCTCAATGGGGGATCGAAGTTAGTAAAGGTCAATCTGAACCAGAATTTAATGATCTCGAAGCTGCTAATCAAACCTATGATTATAAAATTAAATTTTCTAATTTTAGTCAAATTTTAAAAAAGAAATCTGTCATTGGAATATATATTGTAGTCATATTTACTGCCATAACGACGACAACGATGGGAACTTGGGCAATTTATTTTATTAGCATGAAAATCGACAGTCCTTTTGCTACTTTTATTGCTTCAACGCTTGTCATTTTAACTGGGCTAGGTGGACTCTTTGGGACTATATTCGGAGGGAAAATGGGGGATTCATTATCTCAAAAGGGAAAAGTAAGGGGTCGAGCGGTTCTTTCTTTGTTT
>SDNM01000270.1 GCA_004524385.1 Promethearchaeota archaeon | reverse complement strand
TTTACATAGCTTAATATTAGTTTTGGCTCAAAGCGAATTTTACTTATGCTACTTATGATATTAAAATTCTTTTTCCCCATTTCTTTATAATTTTGATTTAGTGAAAGCATAACTCTTCTAAACAGAGAGAAAAAACCTTTTTGTTGTATCTGATACTTTTTCCAATATTCATTGATTAATTTGATTATCTGTTCTCTTCTAAATTCGAGAAATTCTTTACCTCTTTCAGCAAAGATCAATTTTCTCTGCAATTCCATCAAATTGGTTCTTGTGGGCTTAATTCTCTTAAAGCTGATTTTATATTTTCACCTTTTTATAATTCTCCATTATAATATTTATCTATAAATTTTTGATGAATTCTAAATAACAATTTGGACGGTAAATTTGATAAAATATCCCATACAATGTTGAATGTCTGATTAAAATCTCTATTTTCAGACGTTCCTTGATTAATAAATTTATTTTCAAAATATTCACCGAATTTTAAAAGGGTTTTCTGGTCCATATTTAATCCATCTTCTCCCACTATTGAGATTAAATCACGAACCTCAAGAGCTTTTGAATATGATGCTAATAATTGTGAACTCAAATCTGCGTGATCTTCTCTTGTTGTTATTTTACCTATTGAATCTTTCATTAACCTAGATATAGAAGATAAGACTTCAAAGGGTGGATAGATACCCCGTTTATTTAGGTTACGATTCAAAACAATTTGACCTTCTGTGATATAACCTGTCGTATCAGGAATTGGATGAGAGATATCATCATTTGGCATGGTCAAAATGGGAATTTGGGTTATAGATCCTTCCTTACCTTTAATTTTACCAGTTCTCTCATATAATGAGGCTAAATCAGAGTATAAATAACCAGGATATCCCTTCCTACTGGGAACCTCTTCTTTAGCTGCACTTAATTCTCTTAATGCTTCAGCATAATTAGTCATATTAATTAAAATTACAAGTACATGCATACCCTTTTCAAATGCGAAATATTCCGCTGTCGTCAATGCTATTCTTGGCACGATTAATCTTTCCATTATTGGATCATCTGAAAAATTAATAAAGGAAATTATATTCTGAATATTTCCACTCTCTTTAAATCTGTCTAAAAAGTAAATTGCCTCATCTTGAAGTATTCCAATACCACAAAAAATTATTAAGAAAGGTTCTCCAGTTAAAACTTTTGCTTGAGTAACTATTTGAGCTGCAAGTTTATTGTGAGGTAAACCCTGTCCACTAAAAATAGGGAGTTTTTGTCCTCTGATTAATGTAAATAAAGCATCCATGACAGATATTCCAGTTTGAATTACATCTGAAGGATATTCTCTCGCAAATGGATTTATTGGTTTGCCATTAATATCTCTTTCAGTATAACTTAAAATTTCCGAATCAATAATTGTCCTAGTTTTAATATCAATTGATTGACCTAATGAATTGAATGTTCGACCTAACATATCATTTGAAATTTTTACCCTAAAACTATCTTTTGTAAATAATATCTCAGAATTTCCTAAAGATATACCACTTGTATCTTCAAAAACTTCAAGAACGATTGATTCTTCACTCAATTTAACAACTTGACCTGTGCGAATTTTTCCACTTTCAGAATGGATTTTAACGATTTCTCCATATTGTACGTCATGTTGGTTTTTTAGAAATAATAAAGGACCAACAATTTCTTGAATTTTTTTATAAGTTATACTCATTTTAACTTTTTACTCCTCCTAATCTTAGTTTTAATGATTCAATTTCACTTAGAACATTATCTTTTATTTTTTCAATTTTGTAAAACTCATTATTTTCAATTGATTGACTTATTCTTAATATATTATTTACAACTTCTAAATCTTTAATATCCTCAACAATAAAACCGTTTTTTAATAAATCTTTGCCCAATTTATATAATAAAAGAATTATTTTTACTTGACCTAACAGTTTTTTAACATCAGTAAAATTATCGATATTGTCAAAAGCATTTTGAATCAGAAAGCCCTCACGAATTAATCTTGCTATAAATAATATTAATTGTTGATCCTCAGGGAGGTTTTCTTCTCCTATTAATTGTACGACATTTTTGAGATCATTCTCTTTTGATAAAATTTCATTTATTTGTTCTCTGCATTCCTTCCAATCTATATTTATCTCTGGCCAATTAATATCTTGTTCAAACCACCAATCTGATATATATTCGGGATAGTTTGAATAAGAATCAAGCCAATTTATTGCAGGATAGTGTTTAGAATATGCCAAATTCGCATCTAAGGCCCAGAATGCTTGGACAAATCGTCTAGTCGTTGATGTTACTGGTTCACTAAAATCTCCTGAAGGTGGGGATACTGATCCAATAATTGTTAAGGAACCAATTTTTACATTGCTAGATGTATCATTTCCAAATGTCTTTACTATACCAGCTCTTTCATAAAAATTAGAGAGCCTAGAAGGCAGATATGCGGGATATCCTTCTTCTGCTGGCATTTCTTCCAAGAGACCAGATATTTCTCTTAGTGATTCCGCATATCTCGAGGTGCTATCCGCTAGGACAGCAACATCATAACCCATATCTCTATAATATTCAGCAATAGTTACCCCTGAAAAGATGCTTGCTCCACGAGCAGAGACTGGCATATTTGAAGTATTTGCAATAAGAACAATACGCTCTAATAAGGGTCTGCCACTTTTTGGATCTATTATTTCAGAGAACTGTTTTAAAACATCGGCAATTTCATTTCCTCGCTCACCGCAACCAATATATACAATAACATCTGCATTGGACCATTTTGCTAGCGATTGTTGAGTTACAGTTTTTCCAGATCCGAATCCCCCAGGAACAGCAACAGTACCTCCTTTTGCTACAGGAAACAATAAATCAATCACACGAATTCCTGTAATTAATGGTTCTTTAGGGATCATTCTTTTAATATATGGTCTATTTTTAGTAATTGGCCAACGCTGAATCATATTAAAAGATTTTTCAATATTATCCTGTTTAACTCTGTATATTTCATCCTGAATAGTGTATTCTCCCTCTTCGGCAATATAAGTTAATTCTCCAGTAATTCCTAAGGGTACCATTATTCTATGTTGGATTAATGGAGTTTCTTGCACAGTGCCTATAATATCTCCTCCGCTAACTTTTTCATTAAGATTTCTTTTAGGAACTAAATGCCACTTATTTGTTTGAGATAAAGATGTTAAAGTTAAACCTCTCTCTAAAAAACCTTCGCTTTCAATATCTTCAAATGCATCTTTTAAGGGTCTTTGAATCCCATCAAAGATATTAGATAATAATCCTGGAGCTAACTCCATAGATAAAGGTTCAAAAAGACTTTCAACCTTCTCTCTTAGTTTTAAATTATTAGTGTTTTCAAAACATTGTGCTATAATATAATCTG
>SDNM01000269.1 GCA_004524385.1 Promethearchaeota archaeon | reverse complement strand
TATTTGGCGGGATTTGGATTTACTTTCATTTGTACCATATTTGGAGTGCTTTTTTCTAACTTTTTTGGACTATCAAATTGGTCAATTGAATTAGCATTGTTTCTGGCAATTATTTTATCAATAGTATTTGTTTTAATCGACATTATAACAAGTAAAGTTAAATTGCAAGATAACTATTTAAATCCTTTAATTACTGGAATAGTTTTCATTTTGGTACTAATTAGTTTAAATATTTCAATTTTTTAAAGATTGAAAGTTTTGATTTTTACAAAATTTTTTTATAAAAGAGATTAAAAAAAAAATGTTTTTTTTGGTTTTGCTAAGAGCTTTCGTCGGTTTTTTCTAACAAAGTAAAAGCCTTTAAAAGCTTCAAAAGTTTTAACTTTCCCTTAACTTTTATATTCCTGTCCTTTACATCGTCTTTCATTAGTTTCACTACAGAAGCTTTTCCTGAAACTATGTCAAATAGCAATTGAGTTGAAACTTGTAGCATGGCATCATATCCTATCAATTTTTTTCTTTTAACTAAGTTCATTGTGGGTTCTGATTTCTTATATTCCGTAACATCAACAGTTCCATTTTCGAAAATTATCAATGCTGCTTTTAATTGATCATTAGGATTCAAAAGAACCTTAAGAGAGGTTTCTTTATACTGTTCTTTAAATAATTCGTTATCATTTAATGGAGCTAATTGTGTATAAACGACTTTAGCAAAACCTCTGAGTCCTTTTTCTTTTAATTCCTCTTTAGAAACCATTTTGAATTAAACCTTTTTGTAGTGTTTTAAAAGATTTACCCTAGTACACTAATAACTAAGTACTAAATTTTCTTTTTTTTATATCGAATTATATTATTATTTATTACAATCTTTATAAATTTGCTATATTGTTAATTCAAATCAATATTCTAATGAAATTTAAAATCGATATAACTTGTTTTATCAGATAAAACGAACTACCAAAAAAGTAAGTATATTTATATAAAAAGATTGGTTTATTTTCTTTTAAGGGTTTTTGGTAGAGGATAGAAAGGGGAGAATTTGAGGTAAGGATATTTTTCCTTACCAATTCTAATCACCCTCCAAAATATAAATATAAAAATGTGATGTCATCTCCATTTTTTAATAATGTCTGTAAAAATCCATCGTGCCTATAGCTCCTTCCATTTATTATAATAGAAAGAAATGAACTGAATATACCTTTTTTATTTTTTTCCCATATTAATTCTTTAAATTTATTTCCATATTTTTCGTAAAAGTATTCTAATAATTTTTGTAGAGTTAATTCTTTTTCAAATTCAATTACTTTATGTAATTCTTTTGTTAATTCGTTAAATGGAGGTTCAAAATGAATGTTGAGAGATATCATTTAAATTATTTTTTTCTTTATTAATTTCTCTTGCTATTTAATAATAATAAAAATATAAATTTTTTTTACTACTTTTTCATAAAGAAAAAGAATTATTTTGTAGATCTTATTAAAAATTTAACAATAAAATTATAAAATATTAGGGATTTTTTAATGCCTATAAAAATTAGGATGGTTTGAAAATGGCTAAAGTTTTTTTTATTTCAAAAAACAACGTTCGTGATGCTTGGTTATCTGCAGTTGGACAAGTTTTGTACAATGGAGATGATATTAAAACTGAATATGATAGACCTGAAGATCCTCCATCTAAGGACGCAACAGTGTTAATAGAGATAAAAAAACCGATGAGTAATCCAATCATGCGTAGAGATAAAATTTTAAAGATTAAATCGAAATTTGGGAATTCTTATGAGATCTATGGTGAAATGGCAGATACGTACTTAGTGGGGTCAATACAAAGTGGATATATCGAAGAAATTATGGAAGGAATACACGATCATTATTTATGGGACTCGGGAGTGAGTTTTCCTTACTCTTACCATGACAGAATTTTCAAATATACTCCCTATGCACTAGAAGATTCAAGCCATATTCATTATAAATTAAGCAATGTAAAAAGCTCTGATGTGATAAAACAACAGAAGTTAATAAAAAGTGGGAGTGTTACTATGGAACCTCCGGTATGGAAAGTAGATGAAAAGGAATATGATTTAAATAAAGAGATCTCAGAACAAGTTTCAGAAAAAGAAGTCCCCCTAGAATTATATGAATTGCCAAGAATCAATCAAATTGACTATATAATAAATAAATTAAAAAAAAGCCCATATAGTCGAAGAGCTCAAGCAATAACCTGGAGACCACTAGTAGATCCTTATCATGACGATCCTCCATGCCTTCAAAGAATATATATGAGAATTAAAGATGATGAATTATTAATGCAAACAACGTGGAGAAGTCGCGATTTATTTCGTGCTTGGGAAGCTAATGTTAACGGTATGGTTAGAATTCAAAAATATGTGGCTGATCAATTAGGAGTTGAAACTGGACATTATTTAGACTTTAGTAACTCTCTTCATATCTATGGAAATACCATTTCTGAAGTTAAAGATATGTTAAACAGAATGAAGAATAGAGGAGAAATATTTCCTGAAGAAATTCTTGGTTTAATGAATAAAAATGAATAAAAAAATAATTAAAAAAATTTAGATAAATTTTATAATATTCCCAGTTCTTTTAACTTCTCTTCCGTGGGTTTACCAGTTTCCCAATCCCATTGTCTTTCTTTATAATACCGTTTTAAATTATGTTCTAAATCAAGCTTTATGCCTGCTATTTTTCCCTCCTGTAGAACTCTAGTATTTATACCAGCTAATTTATCATCTGCTCTGGTTATTCCTAATTTGCAACTGATAACTCTTTTAATATTATTAATACGTTCTCCAACTTTCACTAAAGATTTTTTGTTATAATTAAATCCTGTTGCGGCATTAATGTATCCTATAAAATCTACTAGTTCAGGATTTCTAAAATTGCAATTAACGGCGGAATCATCAATCGCTCTTATGTCTTGTAATGCCATTACACCTTTTTCCCGTCTATCTATCTTTTGGTTATCACCTGGCTTAATCCGCAAGTTTGTATATGGCACGCTTCCCATTTCAACTGAAAACCAATCGCATTTTTCGTGACTAGCTCCAACGCAACTGGTCATATAAGTTAATGCTTGTCCAGCATAGGCTCTTGGGTCATGCATTGGCATTTCTAAACCCTTTACATGAGCTGCTAGCTCTGGATCGACTTCAAATTTCTCAGCCATAATTCTTACACCTTCTGCTAACACATCTCCAATACCATCTCTCATTGAAATTTTATCAATTAACTTTAAAATTAATTCTCCGTTTCCCCATTTTATTTCTTCTATATTAATGTCTTTGAGATGTTGTTTTATTTTTTCTATTCCTAAATTATTTTCAACTAAATAGATTAAAAACGATATGCTAACTCCTCCAGAAATAGTGTCAAATCCAT
>SDNM01000268.1 GCA_004524385.1 Promethearchaeota archaeon | reverse complement strand
TTATTGACATTTATAAAATGAATCATAGAATAAATTTCAAAGTCAAAAGCCATTAGAAACATTTATAATCGTTGATACAAAATTACTTTTTTTTGAAAATTGAAATCTAATGCGAGAGCTTTCTCGCATTATTTTTGAATAATCTTTACTACTTTAACAAATATTGAAAAAAAAAAAGATAAAAGATTTTTAATAGAAATTTATTTCCTAATTTGAACTTTAGGCGTTATTTTGGATGCTCCGCCAAAATTTGTAATTACAGGACAATGAGTAAGGACTTTATCCATTAATTCATTTATTTTTTCTTCTGGAGCATCGGCTTTGATTCTGATCACAGGTTCAAGTTTATCATATCCTGGTAATTTAGAATCATCAATTCCAAAGATAGCACCTAAATTAATGTGCCCTCGAGAAAAAACTTTCAATTCTGTAATCTTTATATCCATTATAAGTGCCCAAAATTTCGTCACAGCAATAATGCAAGCGCCAATCGAGGCTAAAATTACTAATAATGGAGATGGTCCTTTATTTGTTCCACTTAATCCACCAGGAGCATCAATAAGTAATTTAAAATCATCTCCTGCAGGATTACCCATTGTACACATGGTTTGCATACCGTCAGGTAGCATTTCACATTCAATATTGAAGTTTTTTTCTCCAGCAGCCCATTCTGCCTTAATTTTTTCATATGTCTCTTTAAAACTTGGCATAGTTAATTCCTTTATTTGTTTTTTTTTATTTATTTTATAGGTAAAAAGAATAATTATTCATATGATATAAATTCAATTTTTTGTTTTATAATGAACTCATTAATTATTCCAATGAGAACAAGGATTTAGGCCTTATCAAATGGAAAAAGAAATTTAGGATTTGCTAAAGCTAAATTATTTATGATTTAATGATTTAGAATTAATAATTTATAAGAACTCTATTTATTAATTTTTCTTTTATTTTCAAATTTAAATTACAAAATATCTTAATTTTAATGTTATTAATAAATATTCATAAAAGTTTATCGGGAATTGAACTTAATTCTTGACGAAGATAGGTTATTTCAGATAACCCAATAAAATTATATTCCAATTAGAAAGATAGATAAATTAAATCATTAAAATATATTAAAATTCTTATCTATTGAAGAATGAATTGAATATATTATATTAATTTTAAATTTATAATAAACCAATACCGTTTGTTTTATAGAAATTTAAGAAATTCTTAATACATAAATTGAATAGTTATTCAAAAGAATAATTATTCATAAAATAGCCAGATCAGTAATTTTTTAACCGTTAGTGTATATTTCTATCCAACTTATATTTTTAAAGAAAAATGCTTAATAAACGTAAAACAAAATTAAAACTGAAAAATCTACAAAAATAAAAAATAAAGAGTGAAAAAAAAAATGGTCAAAGTAGCATTCTGGCAAAACTCAGAGTAAGAAGCGAATCGCTTTTTTTACGAGTAAATTGCTGGGGATGCCATCAGAGCTTAGTGGATTTACATTTACAGCTCTTACCGGTACTTCCAGCGTTAGAGATTGTCTATTGGCCAGCAGTAGTTGATTTCAAATATGATTCTTTGGAAGCTAGAGCTGACGGTGAAATTGTAGTTGGATTCATTGAAGGAAGTCTTAGAACTAAACAAGATGTTGAAGGTACGAAATTAATGCGTAAAAAATGTCAAATAATCATTGCTTTCGGGTCTTGTTCATGCTACGGAAATGTACATGGATTAGCTAACCAATGGAGCAAAGAAGAACTAGTAAAGCGTAAATTTTCTGAAGTTGAGAGTATCGCAGATGGAAGTGGTGGAGAACCTACCCAACACGTACCTGGATTCGAGGACAAGATTGTAAACGTTGATGAAATAATCAAGGTTGATGCCTATATAGCAGGATGTCCTCCAAGATCAGAACAAATTTTCGGTGCTATAGGATTTCTATTAGGCCAAAAGCCATTCCCTATGAATGATCTTGCTTTTTGTAATGATTGTTCATTAAATCAATCGGGATGTCTTTTAGATGCAGGAAAATTGTGTTATGGACCAATTACCAGCATCGGCTGTTCGTTGAAATGTCCAAACGCTGGAAATCCTTGTGTGGGATGTATGGGACCGGCAAAAACAGTCTCTGCACGCGCTTCAAAATTAAACGACATGACTAAAAATCTCGCTTCAGCTAGTTCTGGTGATAAAAAGACAAGTAATGAATTTCTATCGTTATTTCTAAACGTACCGCTAATGGCCGGTTTTGATTTATCAGCGGATATTCTAAAACAAGTTAAAAAGCGTGGTACACCAGAAACTCCATTAGCAAATTTACCACCTGACACAGTAAGTATTGCATCCAATGTATTAGGATTTTTAAGAGATAATCGTGATTTGATTGATATCTCAACTGTTTGTGATACTTGTGATAGAATTATCGGTAGTAAATCAACAATGACAAAAGTTAAGAGAGATTATGAAGGACTTCCAAATTTAGAGGATTGTTTAATTGAACAAGGCTATATTTGTTTGGGTCCTGTTACTAAAGCTGGCTGTGGTGCCTTATGCGTTAAGGTTAATGCTCCATGTTCAGGTTGTTATGGACAAACAGAATGGGGTGTTAATCAAGCAGAAAGGTTTGCTGACACGGTACTTAAAGGATTTAACGTAAGCTTATCTAAATCAGATTTACTTGCTCAGGTTAAAGATCCTGTTGGTACTTTTGAGAAATTTACACTAGCATCAAGAAAAGGAGGTTAAAAAAATGGTGAAAGAAATAGAAGTAGAACCCATAACTCGATTAGAGGGGCATGGTGGAATGAGAGTCGTTCTTGGAGATGACGGAAAAGTACAAGATGTACAATTTAACATACAATCAACACGATTTTTTGAAAAATTTGTTGAAGGACGTTATTGTGAACATATTCCAAGAATAACTCCAAGAATCTGCGGAATTTGTCCAATACCACATCATTTAACTCCAACAAAAGCAGTGGAAGATGCTTGGGGTGTTCAGATTCCTGAACCCGCAAGAAAATTAAGACAACTCTTAATAAATGCTAAACAATACAGTTCGCATTTAATTCACTTCTACGCTTTAGCCGCACCAGATTTCTTATTAGGACCTTTTGCTGATCCAGCTTTAAGAAATGTGGTACATGTAATTAATAAGATGCCAGATGTAGGAGCCATGGCATTAAAAATGATGGATTTCGGTCAAAGACTATGTGCTGCTGTTGGTGGTAAAGCTGTTCACCCTATTTCAGCAATTGTGGGGGGAATGAAAAAACCGTTGGATGAGGATGTTCGTGATAAATTCCTAAAAGTAATTGACGAACAAATTGAATTTACCAAGAAGACCGTAGATATTGGATTAAAAGTCGTAGAAGATTATTGGGATGTCGTTGC
>SDNM01000267.1 GCA_004524385.1 Promethearchaeota archaeon | reverse complement strand
TTTTTTTTTATAAATAAATCATAATTATTTGTATTTATAAAATAAACGGCAATAATTAATAATTATTTTTAGAACAAATTCTACGCAATTCTAAGATTTATAATCATAATACAATATATTCTTAGTTAAACAAAAAGAGAGAGAATATTTTAACCCCACAGGCTTTGAATTTTATCCCCTATGTCTACTTTTTTGCCAGATTCGATTAAATCGGAAAAATCTTCTTTCCATTCTCGATTAATAAAAGAAAGAATTCGATTTATAGTAGCTTCATCGTAATCTATTGTTTCAAAAAGTGTTTTGTTTCCAATTTTAGTTTCAATTTCCATAGTTGTCAATAATTTTAATCTAGATAAAATGAAAAAAGCTCTTTTTGATCCTGAATAGAAATTTTGAATTTCTTTTTTAAAGATATTTTTTATTAATTCATTCTTTTCTGTTTCAAAATCTAATAGAGTTTTAATTATTTCTTTGCTAAGTTTGTCTGATTTAGTTCTCTCAGATAAAACTCTTTTCATTTTTACTATTGATTTCTCTGTATCTTCAGAAATCTTCCGTAGGATATTTTCTTCTAATGAAAGATCAATTTGTTTTGAATCGGTCCCCTCTAATTCTACAGATATCGTGTCAGCTGAGAGTAAAATGCTCAGATATACTTTCGATTTCTCTTTAATTAGATTTTTTATCTCTTTTAAATTCTCTTTATGTTTAGGAGCAACTAAACCTATAATCCAAGAATTAATTGCATCAAATTGATTTAAAGCTTTCAGGGCGACATTGCTAGAGCATCTTATATGTACCCTCTCTGCATTATAATCCATATCTTCTGTTTCAATTAAATTATTATAGTCTTCAATCGATATAAAATCTGTATTAAATACATATTCTCTTCGAAAATGAATAAGGTTTGATAATTCCATTAAAAAATCATCTATTTCATCAGAATTGTCTCCAAACACAATTATTGGAATTCTATCCAACAAGCAATATATTATTAACGAAGCGCTTTTCCTTTTTAATTTATCCAGAATTTCAAAGAACATCATGATTTCTTATAAAAAAGTACTATCTGATTCTCCTAATAGTTTTTTAATTTGTTAACTCTTAATATTTTTCTAATTTTTGATTTATATATTGTTATAAAAAATTCTTTTTAATATTTTCTGTAGAAAGTAAAAAATTTTCTCTCGTGGTGTTTTTATATTTAGGCTTAAAATCATTTTTAAAACTAAATAAAATTAAATTATGATGAAAATTCATAATTGGCACGAATTATCTTTTTTATTAGTAATAACAGGGATAATCCAATATCTAATACTAACTACAATAGCTATGTTCTTTTATACAGGGGGTAATAGTGTAAATCCAAACACTCAAACATATTCATTTTTTATTAATTTTATCAGTGATTTAGGGCGAATTAAATCTATCTCAGGGAAGTCAAATATTATATCTTTAATTCTTTATACTATTGCGGGGCTGTTCTTTTCTATTTCACTTATTTTATTTGTCATAACATTAAGAGATATATTAAAAGATGAGCCAAAAATAAAAACAATATCAAATTTTATTATGATTTTAGGAATAATTTCAGGAATTTTCATGTTGGTAGGTTATCTTACTCCATGGGACATATATGGTTCTTTTCATGTGTTATGTGGATTAATTTTTACTGCTACAGGAGTGGTTACAATATTATTATATGCAATCGCAATTATCTTCAAAGAGCAATATTCTAATAGAATGGCATTAATCTTATTGGTTGTTTTTTGTTTTACATTTATTAATTTACTCATTATAACTTTTCTGAAATATAGTGCAAATAGCCTCGAATCATTAGTATTTCAAGTCACTTTACAAAAGTTTACAATGTATAGTTTTATTATTTGTTTCTTGATTCAAGGATTTTATTTGCTTAAATTAGAAAAAATTTATTAAATCTATTTTAAAATCCAAAATATTAGAATTTTATTAAAAAAATACGTTAGGTTTTTATGATTTTAAGTGAATTTATTAATATATTCTATATATAAATAAAATTTATAATGAAAAAGGTAATATAGGTTGACAAAAGCACGGAATTATAAAATTTTATTATTGATAATTGTTGTATCGGGACTAGTACCGTTATTACTACTATATTTTTTATATCTTCGAGAAATACAACAGGCAATTACTCATACAGAAGGAGCGTGGCCGGGAGTTATAATCATTTTAATTAGAATTGGTTTTATATCAGTCATGTCTTATTATATGTTCCATAGATGGTTTAAGCAAGAAGAACAGTATCTTTCGGATATCCCCTTTCTATTTGGAATTTTTCTCCTTCTATTGGCATTTGGTAAAATCTTAGATCTGTTCTGGGACCTTACATTTTTTACTTTCAACGATGATTTTGTGATGTTTTTATTAAAAATTCGGTTTTTTATAATTATTTTAGAAATGGCCCCTCTAATATTTCTAAGTATTAATATGATCTTATATCTGCGATCTCTACGCGGGAAATCTACTGGCGATGAAAAACAGAGGAATAAAACTACGTTGAGAATTATGTTATTGATTGTGGCTATTGAAACCACAGCTGTAATTCTAGCACCTAACTTTTTAATAATGGGTATATTATTGCCTTGTATCGTTATACCTTCAATACTTGTAATCATATGGATGTTTTTATTTGCTTATAAAAACAAAAGACTTTCTCAGGTTCATCCTTTAATCATCGCAATCGGATTTATAGCATGGTTTATATCTAATATTGCGAGAGTAGTATTACAAATTATCTTTGGTGAAACGCCAACGTATATATTCACTGCTGAAATGATCGATTTCTTTGTATTCTTAATTATCTTTTTAGGATTTTGTTTAAAAGCTAATTATTCTCAAGAATAAATCTCTTTTTTTTTTTAAACCTAATTCTCCTTTAAGCAATAAAATAAATTTCTTAAACTTCTCTTTTATTATAATGGATATAAAAAGCAAAAAATATATTAAAATCAGACCAATTTCCAAATTAAAATATTATTTTTGGTCAGATCCTTTCAGACTTCCCAAAGAAGATGATATTTTAAATAATTTTCGTAAAAGAGGGATAGAATTTTTAATTGCGCTTGGAAAGCATACAATGAATGCAAAGTGTTATAATAGGATTCAAGCCCTAATAGATAGTAATATAGATATTAATGTGTGTATTTTGGATAAAGATTTCGCACATTTAGATAACTCGCATAAGTTTATAGAAATCTATAAAATATTAAGAAACAGTAAGATATTCAATTATATTAAGGAAATCTATATTGACGCCGAGATATCTAACAAATATCGAAAAAATATTAAGAAGCTCCCATTAAACAAAAAATTAACTTATATGTTTAATGAATATCCTAATAAAAATGAAATTAT
>SDNM01000266.1 GCA_004524385.1 Promethearchaeota archaeon | reverse complement strand
TATCAATTCTATCGTAAATGGCCAATGGTTCCATTGAAAGTTCTTTATGGAATAATTTTCCATAGTAAGAACAAAAACACAAACCTCCTCTACTTATTGTGTATCGGTCTGAATATCCCGCAGTTATTTTAAGATCTTCATCTTCAATTTTAGTTGCCATTTCCGCTATTATATCTTTATTAATTGGAAAATCAGTCTCCTTTAAGTTAGAAAAATTATTGTATAAATTGAAATATTTAGCAAAACCATAAAGTATAGATATAATTATTGCAGTACTACCACCCAAACCACTTTTTTGAGGAATTGTTGAAAGTACTCCTAATTCAAGATTTTCCTTTAAAAATTTGTCCCAAAAAACAGAATTAGTTTTATAAAATCTATATATACTAGCATAAAATAATTTTAGCTTTCCAGTAAATTTACTCTTCATGTCCTTTAAATCTTTCTTTATTCCTTCTTCATATTCTATTTTAAAATTATATTTATTTAAATCCTTTCTTACCTCGTAAAATTTTATTTTACTCGTATTAATCCTTTTTTTTATATAGAAAAAAGCAGATAAAGGATTCTCTCTACCATTAATAGCTACAGAAGGCATCCAGAAGGCCCCTTCAACAGCATCTAAAGGATTTATTAAATTAATTCTTGAAGGCGCTTGAACAATAATCTCTGGATTTATAAAACTTAGAAATTTAATTATAGATTTAAGCAAAACTCGATCTTTTAGCAATATTTTATTTATTTAAATAAAAAATCTTGGGTTTTATAAATTTTTTTTAAAAAAAAATATCGTGGCTAAAATTAAGAACTCAAAAAATAATAGAAAATTTTACATCAAATTATCAATTTTAGTTGTCTTAATTCTATTACCATTTATTATTTTTAGAGATAGGATGTATGTTATTACTACTCAATCCATGTCTCCGACATTAAATGTTGGTGATCTTGTTATACTTGGAGATAAATCTCCTGAAAATATTATCGCTGATGAAGAAGAGGGTGATATCTTAATCTTAAGGGGTCCAGAATATTTCTACGAAAAAGGTTTCGATCCGATTTTTTGGGGTAATATAAAAGATGTTCCCATTATTCACAGGGCTATTGACAAGAAAAAAATTGGGAATAAATGGTATTTCAAAACTAAAGGAGATAACAATTTAGTAGCAGACGGGGGGTATGAATTTGTAAATAAAACAGATGATTATGATTTTTTTGTTATAAAATATAACGATTCAGAAGTAATATATATCTCAGAAACAGAAGTTTTGGGTATAGTTGTCTTCATAATCCCTTATGTTGGATATATCTCTATTTTTTTTCCAATAATTTTAGCAATTATAATTGGAATAATGTTATTATATTTGATCCTAAAGATATTTAAGTATGAGATTAAAATAATTAAAATTAAAAATGGAAATGATTAAAAATAAATATTCTATGTTTTTATATTTCTATTTTAAATTTCTGATGATATGACAAGAAAAGGTAAGTTTAAAATACTATCGTATATAGTGGAAGAGTATTTAATTTTTTTTACAAGTCTCAATAGAAATAAAAAGATTTTAGCTTTTTCCATAGTTAAAACTAAAGATTTTTATCCCTTAATATCAATTCTTAATGACTATTTAAATAAAAGATTTCTAAATTATTATTCAATTCAAATAGATATTAGCCAAAAAGATAGCAAATTTTTTGTATTAAATTTCGAGGACTATAGAAAAGAAAGAATCATCAAATTTTTTAATTTGATTTACCAAAAAATAATTAAAAGCAAGAGCACATATCAATTCCTGAGAAATAAACACTTAGAAAAGAATTATTTAGATATATTAATAAGAAATTTTAATACAGATATATCTCTCATAAAAAAGAATAATTCAATAATAATAAAAGACGATATATTTAACTTCTATAAAATTAATCTCAATAATCTTGAAAATAAAAATTCTTTTATTCATAATTTTTTAAAGTTAACTAGAAGTTTTAATCGAAATGGCCATTTGATTTTTAATTTAAATAAGGATAATAGTAGTAATTTAATTATAACCGCTTATTTTATTGATAAAAGAAAAAATAATAAATCTAATGCTAAAATTGAAAATGAAATAAATGAATTTTTTAATCAATATTTATTAGAAAAACAAAAAATAAACTTAAGAGAAATTTATTTTGTTTTATGGAGATTTAAAATTTCTAATAAATTATTTTTTTTTAGTAATTTCTCGGAATTATTTAGGAATGAAAAGAAATACGATTTTCAAGATATATCCAAATTTAATTTACAATTTGAATATAATTTATTAAAAAAACATATAAAATTTAAAAGATTGAATAAAAACTTACTATTTATTGAGCAAAAAGCATTATTTTTTTCCACTATCCATTTAGACTTCGAATTAATTTTAAAATTATTGAAGAGATATAGTTCAAAATATTTAATTTACATATTAATTTTAAATGAAAGAGATTATAATATATTGCTGCGATATCTAGATAAAATCAAATTGTTGGAAAATGTTAAGATAATGAGTCTAAATGATTTTTCTAGTTTAAAAATAGATGTTTTTAAGAATAATTTTATCTTAAAAAACGCCCAAATCGATGGAGATATCTTGAGCAGAGTTATCCGGATGTAATTTAACGAATGCTTTTTTTTCCCCTGTAGCAGTAATTAATGTATTAACTTTTATAACTTTTACTCTATGGATTTTTTCAATTGCGCGCTTTATTTGGCTTTTATTTGCTGATCTATCCACAATAAAAACTAATTTATTCTCTCGCTCAATCAGATCAAATGTTTTTTCTGTAATTAATGGTCTCTTAATGATTTGATAATATCTCTCCAATTTAAATTAACACCTCGAATTTATTTTTTAACTCATTAAACGCCGATTGAGTCCAAATTATTAATCTTCCTGCTACTCCTCCTGGAGCTAATTTATCAATAGATAAATCTTCAATATTAATAATTTCTGTTCCAGGAATATTTCTTGATGATTTTACTATTCCAAAATCATCTTTTATGACAATTAAAATTCCCTTTTTTCTTTTATATTTTCGACCTCTATTTTTGCCTTTACCAGCTCTAATTTTTTTACCTTTTTTATTTTTTATTAATTCCTCATTAAATCCTAAATCACATAAAGTTGAATAAATTTGTTCCGTTTTTTTGATTGTTTGAATTTTATCATCAACAACCAATGGAATTTCAGGAATGTTTTGAATTTTATGACCTCTTTTTTGTACCCATAAGACGTTTCCAGAAGCAGCTATAGCTGAGATTATAGAAAGCTCATAAGTTTTTTTATTCATCTTTTTGATTATCTTTTTTTGAGTTTTAATTGGATGAGCTCTCCTACCCCCTTTAGCAAAAGGAACTCTTCCGACATTTCTAGCCGTCATATACCCTGAGCCT
>SDNM01000010.1 GCA_004524385.1 Promethearchaeota archaeon | reverse complement strand
GGAAAGCCCCCTGCTGTTCCTCCTTCTAATTTTACCTCAAGAGCTTCTTTGAGGGGAACATTGGAAAACATATACCGGGCACATAAGAGATCAGTTGCGACAGGATCTAAGCCTGTAAAAACCATTCCTTCTGCTTTCTTTACTCCGATTCCAAGTCCTTGATGATCTAGATTTATTGCTTCAATGCCATCAACTATATGGAACATGAAAATTCCTTGATTGATTACAGCTTTAATAATATCGATCATAGTGTTTAGAATGCCCCCTGTTTTTTTGATGATATACTTACCTTCAGGATCTCTCTTAGGGAGAGTGTTTGTTCGATCAATTTCGGGAACCCACACTTGATGTGGAATATCTGCTTTCATTCCTACAACAGGAGTACCGTCAGGTACAGAGTAATCCCATTTATAATCCCCTTCACTTGAATATTGCATTGGATAAAGACCGATTCCTAAATTCTTTATAATATTCGTAAATATAGTGATGGCATGCACCTTGAATTTTGGCACATTTATTAATATACATCCTGGATATGCTTTCCTATCCTCCGGATCATCGGGATCACCACCAATTATTACTTTATGTAGTACTATCGACTTATAATTCACCCCGTCAAGTATATCACATCTCCTTCCTTTATTTGGATCGTCATATATTCGGTTTAAGTCATACACCATTAATTTGTCAGAAACATTTCCTGGGGTTATATAGATACCATTAATGCTCTCTTCATGTCCATTATAAGGATTCTCACTGTCTCCTTCCTTTAATGACTCGGAGAGATACTTGCGAGCAAAATAAAACCCCCAGCCACCATAAAAGTCTCCTGACTTTCCCTCAAGAACTGCCTCTGGTGTAATACTTTTCCCTTCTGGATTGATCAGAGAATACATGTTAGCTACTGCGGTAACAGTTGTTGCTGCTTCTCCCAGTGACATCTTATAATAACTTATATCTGCCTTTTCATGAAACCACCTCATTAAAGCTGCTATGAATGCCCATTCTGTATATGCAGTATTACCGCGATCTGGTCCATGTGTTTCCGGATCTATACCCATAGGATTTACAGTATTAGGTTTAAATAATAGTTTCTGCCCTAATGTGAGCTTTTCCTTTATTTGAGCAACAAAAGATGTCGCTTGCTCTAAAAAAGATAAAGCATAATCTAAATTCTTATAGGTATAGTCAATTTTTGTTTTAATTTGATCCCAACATTCTTGATCAGAATCATTAATAAATTTCTGGAGTAGCTCACCGATACCTTCATAAGATTTGCTTACATCCATCCTAACAACCCCTATCGGGGAACCAGAGGAGTCACTCTCCTGCTTTCCCAAAGGGGAGTTGAAACTTAAAGTTTTTTCATTATTCTTGCTAATAGTTATTCGCCTTTAATCTATTTTCAGTATAAATCAACAATCATTTTTATTTATATTTAAATTTTTCCTAAAAGAACGTTAGCTTCATTCATGGTTCTACGATAATTTTAATGTCTTGAACTTCTGGATCTAAAGCTCTTTCAAATCCTTCTTCAACGATATCATCTAAAGAAATTATATTTGTAACAATCGGTTCTGGATCGATAAGCTTGTTGGCGACTAAATCCACAGCATATTCAAAGTCTCTTCGGAGGAATCCAATTATACATTGAATTCGATTGTGATTAAGGATAAACGGAAGGAGCATTATTTCAAATGGTTTATCACAAAGCCCTACTTGAACTATAGTACCTCCTCTGCCTATTATAGTAGATGTGGCATTAATCACTCCAGGTACTCCTGTACATTCAAAAACAAAATCTGCTCCGAGACGATTTGTGATCTTTCCTTTAATTTTTCCTAAATTAATTTTATTTAAAGCCATATCTGGGTTAAATTTCTTCGCAATATCTAGTCGATATTGATTTTTTTCTACAACAATAAGCTTACTTGCCCCCGATAGTTTTAATAATTGCATTTGAAATTGACCTATTGTTCCTAAACCCACAACAACTGCAGATTGCCCAACCATAAAGTTTGCTTCTCTGATGGCGAACAAACCAGTACCAATTTGATCAAAAACAGTACAAAATTTATCAGGAATAGAATCTGGAACAACAACACAACTGGATGCTGGTACAGATATATATTCAGCAAAACCCCCATTCTTGAAAATTCCTAAAGCATTAATCTCGTCAAGACATAGGTTAGTATATCCTCTCTGACAATAATTACATTTACCACATGATATCGAAGAGTCAATTGAAACACGCCTTCCCGGTTTGATTCCTCTAATTTTGACTTCAGGTCCTAATTCTTCAATGACACCTGAAGCTTCATGTCCCATTACTACTGGTACTGGATATAAGCCAGTCTCATAAGCCTCGAGATCTGAACCGCAAATTCCTGTATATTTTATTTTTACTAAAACTTCACCGGTTTTTGGAACGGGCTTGGGAATATCCATAATTTCAATTTCACGCTTTCCTTTATAGAGAGCTGCTTTAATTTTTTTCACCTCTTGATGAATATTGAATATAACTATAACTACATGTTTTTTATTAAATTTTTCTTTTCTAATAAAATTCAAACACGCTCAAATTCTCTCCTTCCAATATCCAGGTTTCCTTTTTTGATGTGCAACGGCAATAATTATTATTTTATCCTCATCCTTTTCATAAACATAATATAATGAAAAAGGAAATCGCCGAATATTATATTTGCGTATATTTTCTCCGTAAAATTTCCATCTTTCAGGACTTTCTTCAATAATTGTAAGGGATTTTTCGATTTCTTCTAAAAAATCAAATCCTAATCCTGGAGCTTTTTGATTATAATATTTAGCAGAAAAATTCATTTCTTCTTCTGCTTCTAATAAAAAGGTAATTGTTGTCATTTCAGACTTTTCTTTGCGTCTTTTAATACATGATTAGCGGTTTTCTCCGAAGTTTTTCCTTGTTTATATTGAGTATATCTGTCTTTTGCCTCATCGATCCATAGTTCTTCGGCATTTTCAATTTCTTCTCCTTCTTCTAAACTTTCTAATAATTGCCGAATTAATAATGCGCGTTCATGAGGGGAAAGTTCTAAAGCTTTTTTTCCGATTTCATTAATATTTGATGTCATTTTCTAGGATTAATAAGTAATTTTTGATATTTATTTGTATTTGTAAAAAATTCATTTAAAACTCACTAATTTTTAGAAATTTGTTAGTTGCTATTCACGGTAAGCACTTTAATAGTGATTTTTGGGATTCACTTTCAAATACTAAAGGAGTAAAAACACTTTAAAAAAATTTATGGGAAAACTTGCATAGATTAAGCGAATATTAAAAAACATTATATACTATTCTTCTAAAAATTGACAAATTAGATAAGAACAAATAATCTCTCAACAACTTATTTAATTATTCTAAATTTTTTTATACATGGTTAAGATATTTGAAGGGTTAAGGATACTTGATTGCTCTCAATTTATATCTGGTCCTTGGACGAGTATCTTTTTCGCTGACCAAGGAGCTGAAGTAATTAAGATTGAAAGCCCTCCTTACGGTGAATCCTTTAGGTTATTCACATTATTTGATAAAAGCATGTTTCCCCTTTTTTCAATTCTAAATCGGGGAAAGAAATCAATATCCTTAGATTTAAGAAAGGAAGAAGGACAAAAAATTTTTAAAAAATTAGTAGAGAAATCTGATATTATTGTTGAGAATTTTGTCAAAGGAACTATGGAAAAATGGGGAATTGGTTATGAAGTGTTAAAAGAGATCAATCCTGAGTTGATTTATGCAAAGATTTCGGGTTATGGAAACGAAGGATTAGAAGAATATACCAGCAAGACCGCCTTCGATATTATCATTCAATCTGATGCTGCGATTTTAGATGCTCTAGGGAATACCGATGAACCACCAAAATTACCTATTGCTGATTACACAGCGGGTCATATTTGTGCGCTCGGTATTTCTCAAGCACTATATTATCGTGAAAAGACAGGCAGAGGACAATTTTTAGATATATCTATGCATGATATTATGTTTGCCATCAACGTTCGAGCTCAAGCACGTGAATTTATTCCTAGGGCATCAAAATTGGATTTAGGGGGTAAATTTTTACCAGTATATAACCTGTATCACTGTAAAGATGGTAAAATCGCAATGACGACAATCACGGAACGACAATGGCAAAGACTAGCCAAAAAGGTCTTAAAAAAGCCTGAGCTTTTAGAGGATAGTAGACTTGATAATGTTATAAAAAGATTTGACCATATTGATGAATTAGATGAATACGTAGAGAACTGGAGCAGAAATCTTACCCGAAAAGAAGCTATTAAGCAACTAGAGGCTGTAAGAATTCCTTGTGGTGAAGTAAGGACAATAACAGAACTTCATAATCACCCCAATTTAGAAGCTCGCGGAATGTTAGTTGATCATCTTGATTTTTTAAAATGGGGTGTGAAAAAAGCTTCAATTCCGGGACCACTTATACATTTTTCAGAGACGAAAGGAACTGTCGATAGAGCGGGACCAGAATATGGTGCGAATAATGAAGAGATTTATTGTAATCTCCTTGGGTATTCAAAAGAAGATCTTAGATCATGGAAAAAGAAAAAAATCATATAAGAGATATAAAGAAAAGATTGAAGAAAATATTAATATAAAGTGAATTTATGAAGGATCTCAACCTATTTCTTCTTTTTCCCTTCCATAAGCTCTGAAACCGACCTGCCGCCTAATAATTTATTCAAACGGATTCCAATTTCGTCAAATACAACTGATAACCGTGTAGTCGGAGTCGAACCAGCGGAAAATTCGTAGATATCTCCTCTTGTCTCTTTAGCTCTGTCCATCGCCGGTTTAAGCCACTTAAGCAAGTATTTCATAAATGAGTTCGCCATTTTTTCCGAAGCTTCAACTATCCATTCTGCTGTAGGATTACGGAATCCTTCATATGCAGATCCTGGTTCCGGGTGGAACACAAGAGGGAAAGGTAAAATTCCTTTTGACATTCTCTCATCAAAACCTTCAACTAAGCAAGACATGGGCTCTATTCCCATTACAACGCAACTTATAGTACCCAAAAGAGGGCCGAATACCTCGACAGAATATTCTTGTGCTTTCTTCAAGTATGAAAGAGGTTTATATGCTACTTTTCCAGGACAAATCGCAGCGAAGTAGGCATCATCCATCACTTCCAAATCAAAGCTAGTTGCATTGATGCCCAATTCTTTCCATTTATACATATCCGAGAAATCTTCAGGAGGATAGTGGTTATATACCATAGGGAGCGTATCATACATCTTATCGCCAATGGCTTCCTTGATAATATCTAAAACAAGGGTTAATCGCTCTAAATACTCACCCCTCTGAGCTGGTGCAAATGCACCGCCACTTATCGCGAGGATACCCCTCCACCCATTATCAATGGCAATTTTAATTGCCTCACCTTGATACTTAGCCCATAATCTCAGAGTATCCAAAGGAAGCATTGAGATTTTTCGCGATATAGGATTAGCAAAAAGATTACAGTACCGACATCCTCTATTTGTATTAAAATTCATACATGAAAGATTAAAAACGACATTAATAATTGCGGCAGACATCGATGGTAATACAGTTGAAACAGGTAAACCATTTGAAAGTTTCTCATCTAACCAGTCGAGCCGCTTCAGAAATTCCCCTGTAACTAAAGATTTTCCATCTTCGGATACTGTAACATTTTCTCCTTCAATAAGAAAATCCAATCGTGAACGCTTATTTGGATAAACCGGTGCCCTTAGACCATTATTATCAAAGATAATTTCTTGTCGAAAATCGCTACTTATATCAGTTTTATTAACTTCAGCAAATAAGGCTATGATCGATTCTGGATCGTCGAAATTGAGCTTTTCAGGTATTTTGACTTGTTCAGCATTAGCTGCCTTTCCTAAGATCCAGCTCCTATATTGTTCAGGTGAAAGATCTTCCGAAATTTGTAAATTTACTCCCTCAGATATCATCCTTGCTTTTAAAAAAATATCTTCCTTGGTAATAGTTTTTTCTTTCATTCTAATCATCATTCATGAGTATAACTATTTATACTTAATGTTTAAAATCTGAATTTATATTTCTCTGTCTTAGGATAATTTTGTTAAATTTACATCTATAGCTCTAAAGCTCACAAACCATCTAAGAGAAAAACGATGATTAAAAGAGATTGAAAAAATTATTAATTGAAGGTGAATTTACTTTAAAATACATAAATTAAATATTTGTAAAAAAGGAAAAAAAAATGAGTGAAGAAGAAGGAGAAGGAGAAGAGAAACTTTTAGATAAAATAAATAATGCATTCGTAGACTTCGTTGGAAATGCATTCGGCGAGAGTGGAAAAGAATGGGTTGAGGAAACCCAAGAGAAGATAAAGGATTTCTCTTCATCTTCTATTAAAAAATTTTTGGAATTTTCTGATGATGTCTTAGAAAAACTCAACCTTCATGAGAATGAATCTGTAATAAAAACACGAGATTCAATAGAAGACATGTTAAGGCAATCAGGGATTCTAAAGGAAGAAGAAGAAGATGAGTTTTAGCTCATAGTTGATAATTTAATTTATATAAAACTTTAGAATTCTTTTTATTTTTCTATTTATCATTTTAATAGAAATAGTTAAAAAAGGAAATTATATGATTTTATTCTCTTTTAAATAAGATTTTACATCATCCATATCTTGGTTAAATAATTCTGAGATGACCATTAAAGACATTGACTCATCCATTCCCATGGATGTATAATCCTTATAAAGCTGTATCCATGTTTCGTTTTTAGAATATTCTGCTGGGTGATTTGACTGTATATGTTGCCAATATGGGTGTTGCAGGAGCGCACCACAGTAGGGACACTTACGACTTTCATCATTAGCCATCTTCTTACCCCTTTTCTAATAGTGATTTAAAAATTTTTTAGATTTTAAAATTATAATTATAATAAAATTTAGGCATTATTAGTATAAAAATTTTTAATTTTAAAATTAGAGTTTTATTAACATTATTCAGAGAATACAAAAATATAAGTATTTGGCTTTTTATTTTAAAAAATTGTTATAAGATTATAGCAACTTATTGCCATTTCTTTTTTAGCTCGAACGATGTTAGTTTTTTTTATTTGATCTACGCCAAATATTACATATTTATAACATTTTTTTTCCCAAATTTTATTTTCCATATACAGATTAATAGAATTTATATCTCTAAAATTTGTACCTCATAAATCTTTACAAGCATTATTTTCCTTTCTGTTTTTTTAACTTATCAGCTTTTTTCTTCTTCTCTTTTATCTCTGGTTCGAAAGATTTAACAGGTTTTGACTCATCAATGGCAGTCCCACATACCCAACATGCATTTTCCAAATTCACCAATGCGTCAGAACATTTATTACAATAGAAAGTACTGCATTCTGGGCAGATATACATAGCTCTGACCAATCTTCCTTTACAAACCAAACATGTTTTTTTTTCTTTGGAGATTGATACCTCCTCTTCTGTTAACTTTTTAGGTCGAGCAAACATCCCTAGTACAGAGGGAACATCATTTTTAATTCTATCAGCTTCAGCAGTTCTCATCACCTTTATTATTTTCAAAAAGAAGTAAATAAGAACCGTAATTATGGCCACAATTGGTATAAACAACTCAAGTGCTGTTGTGTAAAAGAATATTATAGTCATTATTCCGATAAAAAAAACAAGAAATCCAATTACCCCATAAATAAAAGATTCTGAGATATTCTCTGGATCAATTACTATTGGTGCTATGAGAAGCAGTATTGCAAAAGTAAAAAGAATAGGTGGGATTACTAATGGGATTACCCCTAGTTCCTTAAATTCTGGTCCACTATATACTGCCGCTAAAGCACCCATCATTAGTCCAGACAAGATTAGAGGTGCTACGGCCTTAAACTCTCTCTGAGAATTTTTTGCTAATAAAAGAAACATTATGATAAATATAAGCATACTAAAAGGGAAAAAAATATAATTATGTAGCATGTATGCAGAATTAAATGGAACTATTTGAATAATTATAGCCATAACCACACTTACGATTGTTAAAAGAAATTTTGTTCGCTTAATGTAAGATTCAAAGAGAAAGAAGAAAAAGATTAACCCTATATCGATTACTAAGTAATACATCCTATTGTAAATTTCATAACTTGAAGAAACTTTTGAGTAGTCACCATAGAATCCTTGTTTTTTATAAGCTCCAATAATTTCCATTTCGCCAAGAAAATAAAATATTCTAGCTATCGATAAACAAAGGATAAACATTCCAAATCCCGTCATCAAGGTTTTTTCCCAACGATTTTCTCTTTGCACTCCCCTATTGATATAAAATCCAGCACAAATCACTCCTATACCTATTGCTAAACCCCATAGGGCTCTTTCAATAGGATTCCAAATCAATACTGCCATATTCTTATCAACTAAACTATTTTATTATTAACAATTTCTTTTCTGAAAATATAAAATATCTCCTAATCATCTTAATCGTTTGTATAGATTTAAGTTTTATTATGAATTATTTTTAAAATATCAAATTTTATATGTTTAAAAGAAGTTATAAACTATAATATTATTCGTGGAAAACCTAAAATGACTGAGGAAAAAATAGACCTGTTCCTGAAAGTTAGAAGGGGTTTAAAACCCGTTATTAATCCGCAAACTTGTGCGCTAATTATAATCGATATGCAAGATTATCAAGTCAAAGGACATTCACCAGTAGCTAAACTATTTGAAAAATTTTCGCCAGGGATGCTTGAATATTTTTTAAACAGAGTAGAGAATTTAGTTATACCTAATATAAAAGAATTACTTGAGTTTTTTCAAGCACATGACCTTCCAGTTTTTTATACAAAATTTGCTTCAAATAGACCAGATCGAAAAGATTACGCCATCCATATTCGCACACTCAATAAATATGCTGAGCAAACAATAGGAGAATGTATCTTTCCAAGTAAAGACGATCAAAATGCCGAAATTATCCCAGAATTGCCTCCCAAAGGAAACGATGTTATCCTATTAAAAACTACTAGTGGTACTTTCTCCTCTACTGATCTTGACCATCAATTAAAAAGCCTTGGAATAGAAACAGTAATAGTGACAGGAGTTGTTACTCATATGTGCGTTGAGAATACTAGTAGAATTGCATCTGATTTAGGGTATAATGTCTTTGTAGTAGACGATGCGACTGCTGGATGGTCAGAAAAGCTTCATAACGCCGCATTGCGTGCTATGGAATTAATATTCGTTTATGTTGTTCAAACTCAAGATTTAATAAAAAGGTTAAATAGAAAACTTCGTTAGAACTAAATCTATAATAGAAGTTTGCTAAATAGTTATATACCTATTAATTAAATAAAAATTTTATTCTAAATAATAAGGAATATCTGATAAAAAATTGAAATACCTACATGAGATCGGAATAGTGTTCAGAGGTGCGACCTTAGTCAATCGCCATTTAAAACAAATTCCCGATAAAAAAAACATTGCTCCACATAAAGATTTAAGAGGCTCCTTTTTTAGTGCAATAAATTTATTCGTTTCAAAAACTTATACTGATGATGCTTTAGAATATTTAGAATCAGGGAATTTTTTATTTATTTTTAAAATTAGTGAAATTAAGACAAAAGATAATCCTTCCAAAGAACCCCTAATCTTTTACGGTTTGATTGAAAAAAAGAAAAAACAAGATAAACAAGTTAAATATTTTTTAAAAAAGGTAGAACCTCTAATAGAATTATTCCTTAAAAGATATACTAATTTAGATTTTACAAATGAATTATATCGAACTGTAGATTTTGAATTTGAATTATATGGATTATAGAAATTTATTGAAGAGATTCCTTCTTGATATTGATGAAAGTTAAATAGAAATATTGTTTTATTATTTCTTAAGAAATATTTTGATAATTTAAAATTCTAAAAAAGTGAAATTCCATAAAAGAATTAATTTATGAAATTGGATTCATACTTCGTGGATTTACCATAGTTAGTCACACCTTTAAAGAACTACCAACTCAAAAAGATTTAGGTGAAAAGAAAGATCTAAGAGGTGCGTTTATATCTGCAATTAGTACATTTGCAAAGAGCGCCTTTAATAATAATAATTTGGAATATTTAGAAAGTGGCAACATATTGTTTGTCTTTAAGTTCTCAAGAATAAAAAGTAAAGATGCTAATTCTGCTGAACCTATTATTATGTATGGATTAATTGAAAAGAAAAAAAAAAACCCAGATAAAAATGTGCAGAAATTTTTGCTGAAAACAAACCCCATCTTAGAAAATTTCATTCAAAAATATCAAAATGAAGATTTTACAGATATTAATTTATTTCAACCTTTTAAAGATAGAATAAGAGAATATTTTTTTTAAATTAATTAGTAAATGAAAGTCCATCATTCAGAGATTTATTTAACAGTATTATAATAGGGATTTCACTAACTTAAAAATATTTGAATCCTTTTAGGAGAATCTAAAAGTTTATTTTATTACCCAGCATTAATCTACAATACTCCATCCACGAGGATCGCTTCTTGAAAATTTGATTTTATTTTTATTTTTGAGAGCATTTATCCTTTGATTAATAGCATCTTTATTATATCCTTTTGAAGAAACTGAAGAAACCAGTTCCTCTTTTGTTGGTATGGTTTTCTTTTCTTTTAAAATATTAATTATGATCTCATCTATATCCTCCGTTTTATCAGAGGTTAAAGCTTCAGGTTCTTCAGATTTTTCTGTAATACCTTCTTCGATTTTATGAGGTTTTTTTGATTTTATCGCCTCAGTTTTATTCAATTCATCAATTAATTCATTCACTAAACACCAGGCATCTATATCCACTTTTTCATAGCACATAGCACCTTTACTTTTTAAGAATTCTAATTCTTCATTGATTTCCTTTCGAGTATAACCCTTGTCCATTAAATCGCTAATTAACAAGTCTAAGGTCATATAAAATCCTTGCTTATCAAGCAATTCTTTGATAAATCCCCTCAAGTTTGTTGGAACTTTTTTAATTTTCAAAATTTCCTCGGATTGATTTGATTGTTCTTTTATAGAAACTTGAGGAATTCTAAATTTTATAGGAATTTTAAGAAGTGGTTTTTTCCCCCATTCAAAATCAGAAATATTTCTAATAGTACGCTCATATCCTCCATAAATTATGCTTTTTACTTTTTGTTCCTTGTTCATACAAGCACATATATTTTTAATCGAGGCAGAAAGTTTAGTTGTCGTTTTCCATTTTAACTCAATATCTTTGGATTTTAATTTTATATTATGAAAAATTCTTAAAGTTCCATCGGCACATCCAACTACAATTTCATTTGCTTTATCGCCATCGATATCTTCAATAAGGAGTGATTTCGGGCGATTTAGTCTTTTAGGACTCTTTTTTTTTTGCCCCTTAATGACTTCTTCAATAAATATAAATTTAATTCTCTTTCCTTTAGAATCATAAATTTTTACATATGAATCGTCTGAGGCTATAATAATTTCATTTAAACCATCATTTGTTATATCACCTATTTTTATATCATTAATTTCAGCATAAACATTTTGTTGCCAAAGAATTTCTGGATTATCATTCTTCATATATATTAATTGGAGCAAACCATTTCTTGTTCCTACCAATAATGAAGCAACAGGTTTTTCAAATTCTGGAATCTTTAAATAGCCAAAGCAACATGCGGTTACCCATGAATCATAATAAAAAGTTAAGAACGGCTTTTCAGAAAAAACGTTTTTAAATACTCTTAAGGTTTTATCCTCCCCACCAAACATTAATTCGATATTATTATCACCAGACAAATCTCCAGCAGCACAGCTATTAATCATACCGCTGAGCTTATAATTCATGATACCCTCTAATTTTTTTGCTTTTTTATTCAATTTTAAAACAATACATCTTCCATCCCCTGTACCAACAAGTAATTCATCGCATCCATCACCATCTAAGTCTATTGGATAGGTACATCTACACCATCCATCAAAGGCTACCTCATCATGTATCACCAATTCATTATCCATGAAGTGTAGAGTTTTATCGTGTCCTCCAAATATAAAAAATGTTTCCTCATTACATTTTAAAATAGAACAAGTCATTACCGCATCTGGGCAATCAAAAATCCAATTTTGATGATACAATTTCCTTATCATAATTCTTTCAGATAGCTAATTATCAAAAGTTAATTATTAAGAGAATAGGGTGAAATTATTTAATTTTGACTAATTAAATTTATGCTTTTATTATTAAAAAAAGTTCATTGAAGTTTAGAAAAATATGTAAAAATAAAAAAAATAAAAATATTAATAGATTTAATTTGTCTTTTCTTAGAAAGCAAGTTGTGCTTCAGATGGACTATATTCTCCTTTACCATGGATCTGGTAGGCAAACTCGACTTTCTCGCCTTCAGCTAATTCTTCTATTGCCCATTTAAGCGTATCGGTTCCTACTTCATCAGTTATCTCTGGTTGTTCTCCCTCATAATCACCATACTCAAAACTATCTGGGACTTTATCTAACAAGGTTAGGTTTGGAAGAGCCATATCTCCAATGTTTTCTACCATTAGGACAATCTTGTAATTTCCAAGAGCACCAATAGCAGTTACTTCCTTTCCAACTCTGAATTTTCTTCTTATATGTTGAGCTTCGATTACAGGAACATCTGGAGTAATTTCTATTTCTTGGCTTAATGGGAAAGTGTTAGCTAAATAAGTAACTTCAGACTCAAATCGGGCTTCTTTTACGGGATTTATACAATGAATTGGATATTTTATCTCCATTGTAGATTCAGGTTCAAACATCCCTGTACTGGAATCTTTTAAATCGGTAAATGAGATTGAAAGGACATTGCCTTCAATATCAACTGCCTTAGGAGAAATTTCAACTTCACTCCCATCCCATGTCAGTGTTATTTCATCAGGGTTAGGAGTTTGAAATTCATCGGTGAAGTATTGATGTTTTACAGTAACTTCGTTAAATGGTGCAGAACCATTATTCTCTAGTTTATGTATTACTAATACATCCTTCTCCTTAAAAGTAGGAACCCAAAGAATCCTATCCTCAATCTCCTTCTCTGTAGGCTCCTCTCCAAGAGTGTAATTGACTTCACCAATCATACTGGCAATAGCTAATTCAACATCACCAATAGAGATCATACCATTAACGGTAGTGACAAAATCAGGCATTACACGAAATTCTAATAATTTCCTAAAGGAGGGATATTCTTCAGATTCGTATTGCCATTTTGAAGAATGCCATTGAGCTCCAGCAGGAAGGACAGGAACATCTTCAGGGTCAATATCTACGAATTTAGTATTTTCATCCTCCGGATCAAATACATCAGCATTAAAAAGCTGAACCATAAATTCAGAAATATTTTCAAAAACTAGTTTACAATCCCATACCCCTGGGGCTTCATCTTGTTCTATAATATCGATATAGAATCTGTTGCTCGTGTAAGCATCAAATTTATCAATCCCTAGACCTTCAGCAAAAGAGGAAGCGGCTTCATAACTAACTTCAATAGGTCCTGTCTTTCTGGCCTCAATATCACTTACCATAATATCACAGGTGAACTTACACATGACAGTGGTTTCTGGTTCTAATGAATCAATCGTCCATATAATCTGGTCTCCTTCAACCTCAGCCTCTCCAATTGTCGTATTTCGAACGGCTGGTCTTGTAAATTCATCAGGAATATTTTTAACCACTTTAACATTACGAAT